>VHAW01000019.1 GCA_016872225.1 Sphingomonadales bacterium
GGGTATATCCGTTGTATCGATAAAATTGATGAGGGATTCCGGTGTTATTCAAAACATGGTTGAGCAGGGTATCCATAGCGATAGGAACCGTATTATCCGAATCACCGTGATGAATGATATAAGGACAGGTTATTTGAGCTGCAAGAGTCGTGGTTGGAGCCGAAAAGCCCGCTTGAGGCGAAACACCTCCTGCGGTGTGACCTGCGGCGCTAAATTTAGAAGGATAAGTAGCGACCAATCCTGTGGTTGTATAGGCCCCCCGGCTATGCCCAAAGGCCATGATGCAGTTGGTATCGACATAACCCAGGGCAGCGAGAATATCCCAGCATTTCATCGCGCGGAGGTAATTGTTGGTGCTTGCGCCGAAATTAGACAGGCTGCTATCGCCTGGGGAACCGATGGGAACGCCGCCGGAATGACAAAGGTTCGTAGCGATACAAACCGTGTTCCACTGAACCATTTTGCGTGACACAATTTTACTGTACCCGTTCACATTGCCCCCTGTTCCGTGATTAATGATCACGGCAGGAAACGGACCTGTACCAACGGGTTTAAACAAAATTCCCTGAAGATTGTAAACTGTTCCGTTGATGGTCTGCTGATACGTCCATGTCGCGCCGTTCGTGCTTTCGGGATTACCGATTAAGGTCAATCCCGGTAATTGGGCAAATGCATTCGATGCCAGGAGGATACTCAGAAAGAGCGTGCGCCAGAACATGAAAGGGGTCCTTTATTTTTTAAGCCAAGCCTGCCAGCCTTTCTCTTGCAATTCATGGTCCTTGGCGCTGACTTCGTCATGCATTTTCTGCTTGTAAGCCTGCATTGCGATGAGTAATTTAGGATTGGAAGTAGCCAAAATCTGAACAGCAAGAAGACCGGCATTGGCTGCACCGTTCACAGCCACGGTAGCCACCGGAACCCCCGTGGGCATTTGCAAAATAGAAAGCAGGGAATCCCAGCCGTCAATCGAATTGGAGGAGAGAACCGGAACCCCAATGACAGGCAATGGGGTGGAGGCAGCCAGCATTCCCGGTAAATGAGCGGCCCCTCCTGCTCCGGCAATCAAAACTCTAAGACCTCTAGCAGCCGCATCCTTGGCGTAAGTGGTCATGCGATCGGGGGTACGATGAGCGGACAAAACATGCAATTCATAGGCTACCCCAAAGGATTCCAAGACCTCCGCCGCATGGCGCATGATCTCCAAATCCGAGGTGCTTCCCATAACAATGGCTATCTCTGCAGGGGATTTAGTCGCGGTTGAATTCATAGTAAATTTTTTATTCAGATTTATCGGATATTCTTCAAAATTATTCGGCAGCAATACGCAAATGTTTTTCGACTTGATCAGCCAAGACCATGGCTTTCTGGAGATCCGGATGAACAATCGTGACATGACCCATTTTGCGGAAGGGGCGAGTTTCAGCTTTACCGTAAAGATGGACAAAGACTCCGGGCAAAGAGAGGACGTGTTCCATGCCGTGGTAGACCGCAGATCCAACAGACCCAGGCGACCCTACCAAATTGACCATGACCGCAGAGGAACGCAGGGAGGTATCGCCCAACGGCAGACCCATAACGGCTCTAACATGCTGCTCAAACTGAGAGCAATAGGCAGCCTCGATGGTATAATGGCCGGAATTATGAGGTCGAGGCGCCGATTCGTTGACCCAAAGTTGACCTTGAGTATCCAGTAAAAATTCCACCGCCAATACCCCGACGGTTCCCAAGCCATTGGCCACTGCAGCGGCCATTTCCTGAGCTAAGTTTTGCAATGAGGAGGGCAGCCAAGACTCGATGACCTCCACAGATCCCGCCATAACACGACTTACCAAATTAGCCTGGGCATCAAATTGCATAAGACAAGGATTGTAACAACGAACATTTCCATTGCGATCGCGCACCGTAAGCACGGCCAATTCCAGAGCGATGTCGATTTTTTGTTCAATTAGGCATGGCGTATCGTCCACTTCGTTGGCTTGGTCCAAAGAATGCAGAACACGCACCCCTTTGCCATCGTATCCGCCTTGGGAAGCCTTCCAAACAAGAGGTTGATGAGGAAAATCGGAAAAATCTCCCTCGGGACTGCTCAGGAAATTTTGCAATTCATCTTTGCCGCCAAAAGCGCGGTAAGGAACCGTAGGCAATCCAAGACGATCGTAAAAGGCTTTTTGCGTGATTTTATCTTGAAGCAGGGTCAGGGTTTCAGGGCGATGCCAAACCTCTTTGCCCTCCGCCACCAATCTAGCCAAAGCACCCGCATGAACAGCCTCTAACTCATAGGTTAATACATCGCAGCCACGGCCAAAAGACATGACAGCCTCTTCGTCCGCGAAGGACGCAGTAATCGTGGAGGAGAAACGAGTGGCCACCGGGGCCAAAGGGTCAGGATCCATAAACCTGGCTTGTATGCCCAGACGATGAAGGGGATCCAGCATCATGCTGCCCAACTGTCCACCTCCCAAAATTCCTAAAACCGGATACCGGGCAGGATGGGGGCTCATGAAGAACAGGCTGTTAGGGAAACCCAAGGCCAAAACGATTCCACACCTCAAAATTAACCTATTTTAGCCGAGCCATGGAACGCGTCCGCCCCAAAAAGCAATTGGGTCAGCACTTTCTGACTGATGGGCACCTTGCCGAGAAGGTGGCCCTATCCTTGACGGGCTGGGGCAACTATACGAATCTTTTGGAGATAGGACCCGGTACCGGACAATTGACCCGACACCTCCTTCATTTACCCTACCGCTTATGGTTGGCCGAAGTAGACCAAGATTCCATCCAGTACCTCCTTGCGCATCAACTCGCCGAGCCCGAACAAATGGTCGGCGATTTTCTCCGTTGGAATCCTCAGCCCTGTCCTGACATGACCGCTCTGGCAAAACACCAAGGGTACCATCATCCTGTGGATAATGCCATGGCTAACCAAGCTTGTTGGGGAGTGGTCGGGAATTTTCCTTACCATATCAGTACAGAAATCATTTTCAAAGTCCTGGAACACCATGAACAGGTTGGGGAATGCGTGGGCATGTTTCAACGGGAAGTCGCTCAACGAATTTGCTCGCCCCACGGCAGCAAAGTTTACGGGATTACCAGCGTTTTGACCCAGGCCTTTTTTGAGGCCGAATATCTTTTCACGGTGAACGAGGGGGCCTTCTTCCCTCCGCCCAAAGTCAAGTCCGGGGTCCTGCGCCTCAAAAACCTTTGGAACCCGCCGGCCTGTGATCACCGTTTATTGTTTAGAGTGGTAAAGGCTGCTTTTAATCAACGGCGCAAAATGTTATCCAATGCCTTGAGCCAGGTTTTACCGGATGGATACGAAGATCGTATGAAAATCCTCCATCTTCGGGCGGAACAGCTCCCCGTTCATGCTTTTATTGAACTCACCCAAGCCATTCAAGAAATTATTTTGATTGAAAATTCGATACCGAATCAGCCATGAATTTGCAGCGTGTTATGATTATGGATGAGGTACATCCCTGGCTCCCACAACAGCTGGAGGAATCCGGTTGCTGCGAGGTCTTGGATTATTCCAAGGCGAGTCATCAAGAAATTCTGGAAAGGCTGAATCAGCATGAAAAACCGGTCCATGGTTTGGTGGTACGATCCAAAATGAATCTAGATGCCAAGGTCCTTGCTTGCGCTACAGGCTTGCAGTGGATTGCTCGGGCCGGCTCAGGGCATGATGGAATTGATGTCAAATACGCCGAAAATCATAACATTATCTTAATTCATTCCTCTGAAGGGAATCGTTTGGCGGTTGCCGAGCATGTGATCGCTATGATTTTGGCCTGGCTCAACCGGCTTGTCTCAGGTCATCAACAAGTTCAACAAGGTATCTGGGATCGGGAAGAAAACAGGGGCAGCCAATTATCCGGCACCACGGTGGGGCTGATCGGTTACGGACACAACGGTTCCCAAACGGCTCGACTCTTGGCGGCTTTGGGTTGCAAGGTCCTGGTTTATGACAAATACCTTCAACACTACGCCCCATCAGAATCAAGCCTGATTCTGGAATCCACCATGGATGAAATTTACCAAGAGGCCCGGATCCTAACCCTGCATACCCCGCTCACGGAACTTACCCGCAACCTAGTTCAATGGGACTTTTTGGGTCGCTTTCGTCAACTTCGACTCCTGGTCAATGCCGCGAGGGGCCCCATGGTTCACCTACCGGACCTGCTGCGCGCTTTGGACCTTAAACTCTTGGAGGGAGCCTGCCTGGACACCTTACCGATCGAAGATCCTCAACGCTGGAACCGGGAAACCATGAAGCAAGTCTTGGCTCACCCTCGGGTTTTGCTTAGCCCCCATGTGGCGGGTTGGACTGTTGAATCCTATCGCTCCATTTCGGAGGTCCTGGCTCACAAAATCCTGGCCCATCTCCATAAGCAAAGCCTCGGCACGGACTAAAACTATCGTAAGTCCTTAAATTCCTCAACAATTTCCCTAAATTTGAGGTATGCCCGAAGCCGCCCGTAATGTCCTCAAAACAAGGGTTCATAACGCCGATGTCTTGGCTTTTATCGAATCTTTTGCCGCTACTGACCAAAAGCGTCAGGATAGCCTGGACTTGATAGACCTTATGACCAAAAGCAGCGGTTGCCCGCCCAAAATGTGGGGTGCCAGCATAATCGGTTTTGGATCCTATCACTACAAGTCCCAAAAAAGTCGTCAAGAGGGGGATTGGTTTCTGGTGGGATTTTCGCCACGTAAGACCGCAATTTCTCTCTATGTCTATACGGGAGCTTCGGAACACGCCACCCTCCTGGAAGGGTTGGGTAAATTCAAAGCCGGCAAAGCCTGTTTATACATCCAAAAATTGGCCGACATTAACCAAGCCGTCTTGACCCAACTTATGAAAACGACCATCGCTTTTCTCCGCAAAAAGTATCTAAATTAAACCTATTGGCCATTGAATAACCTCTTGTTTTCATTTTGCTTTTTGATTTGCAATGCCTTGGTGTGTTGGACAAATCATGGTATGGCACAAATGCCCTCTGGGCGTATTCTTGCCGGTTATTATCATAATTGGAATACCGCTTCCGCACCACATATCCCTTTAAATCAGAGCCATACCGCCTACAATCTCATCCATGTAGCCTTTGCAACCCCAGTGCCGGGCACCTTGTACAAAATGGAGTTTAATCCAGTAATGTACAATCCTCTTAATTTCCGAACACAAATTCAATCCGTACAAGCTACTGGCAAAAAGGTTTTCATTAGTCTTGGAGGAGGGCTTCATCCGGTGCGTATGGTGAATCAGACCCAACAAGACACCTTTGTAAATACCATGTCCGGTATTTTGGATTATTACGGATTTGATGGCATTGATATTGATTTTGAGGGATCTTCCCTCCTAGCCATTGGTAATAACATTAACCAACCTGCTGATTCTGGTGCCCACTACCTCATCCGAGCGATTCGCCAGCTTATGGGTCGCCATCGTACGATGTATCAACGCAAGTTAGGCCTAACAATGGCTCCAGAAACGGCCTTTGTACAAGGTGGAATGGCGGCTTATGGAGGTATTTGGGGGGCATACCTCCCCGTGATTCAAGCACTAAGGGATTCCTTGGACCTTATGCAGGTACAGCTCTATAATTCCGGCACCATGCCTGCCCTCAACGGACAGAACTACGCAGCAGGTACCGCAGATTTTATTGTTGCCCTCTCAGAGGCATCAATCAGGGGATTCCAAACCTCAGGGGGCTTGTTTCTTGGCCTGAGACCCCAACAAATTGCTGTTGGTCTTCCGGCATGTCCCATGGCGGCAGGTTCAGGTTACACCGATACCGTCACTGTGGGGGCTGCAATGCGTTATTTGTTAGGAAGAGGGCCGCGTACCGGGCAATATATCTTAATTCAGAATGGTGGGTATCCCCAATTGGGTGGAATGATGACATGGAGTATCCCCTGGGATGCTACTGCAGCATGTGCCGTACCAAATGAATTTGCTCATCAGTTTCAGCGGATTTTTCCGTCATCCCCGGCGGTTTTTGGCAGGATCCTTTATGCCAACAGCGCTCAGACTCCCCTAAACAATACAGCTATACGTCTTATGCAACAAGGCCTTACAGTTGCTTCGGATACCACTGATTTTATGGGAAACTTCGATTTGGGCCAAATTGCTCCCGGTAATTATACCATTGAATACCAAACGGCAAGAACATGGGGTGGTGTCAACGGAACAGACGCCCTTTTGACTGCTAGGCATTTCAGTAATGTATCTTTGCTTAACGGACTACATCTGCAGGCAGCAGATGTCAATGCTTCCGGAAATGTGAATACGACTGATGCCCTGATGATGTCCCGGAGGTTTTCTAATTTAATTGCGATATTTCCGGCCGGCGACTGGCTATGGGAAACCACAAACCTCATGGTCGGGACCGGCGGGAATTACCAGAATTTGGTTTGGCGCGCCCTTACCTTTGGAGATGTGAATGGCTCCTACACCCCGCCTTCATGGTGATAAATACCCGTACCGTAATGCCAAGTAAAGTCTTCAGCCAACCCCAGGCCATACTTTGCTGGAAAGTCTTGACTTGGTCTATAGGAGTTTGCCTTGTAACATTTATTGGATCAAGCCAAACATACGCCCAGAACTTTACCTCCTATTTTTCGGGAAATCCAACCAATATAAGCCGTGTTCCTAGAGGGGGGATATGCATGATGGGAGGTGCCTCAGAAAACGACTCAGCGATGGCCTGGTTTCTTCGACAGGCTAACGGAGGAGATGTTTTGGTGCTCCGTGCAAGCGGCTCCAACGGCTACAATTCGTACATGCTCGGTTTGCCAAGCACGAATTTAAATTCTGTAGAAAGTATTGTTTGTAACAATCCTTTATCCGGGGAAGATACGGGGATTGTACGTAGGATTGAAGGAGCCGAAGCTATTTGGTTTGCAGGAGGGGATCAATCCCTCTATGTAAGCTACTGGAGAAACAAGACGGTTGGCCGAGCTCTTCAAAGAGCTGTGCTTCAGAGAAATGTCCCGATAGGAGGCATCTCGGCCGGGATGGCTATACTCGGAGAATTTTACTTTGCAGCCCATAACGGAACTTTGAGTTCTGCCAATGCTCTCGCCAATCCTTATCACTACCAGGTCACCGTGGACTCCGAGGCTTTTCTGAATATTCCTGCGATGTCTTCGTTGATTACGGACACCCATTTTGACAATCCAGACCGCAGGGGCCGTCTTGTAGTCATGCTAGCCCGTATTCACCAAGATTACGGACAATGGGCACGTGCCATCGCCTGCGATGAAAATACCGCTGTTTGCATAGACAGCAGCGGGTGGGCTAAGGTCTACGGGGATGATCCGGGTGGAAACGACAAAGCTTGGTTTATTCAAAGCAATTGCGAGCTCTCCCATCGCGATCCCGAGAATTGTACAGCGGGCTCTCCTTTAAATTGGAATCGTAACGGAGCGGCGCTTCGCGTTGCGATGCTATCCGGAACTCCTAACGGTTCCAACCGATTTTATTTGGGAGATTGGCGGTCTGTACAAGGTTCAGCCACCTGGTACCGTTGGTCCGTAGTCCAAGGCCAATTGATGCAAGCGAACAGCTCAACACCCAACTGCCCCTCGGGAACTGGACACCTGGAGGAGTCCGCGCCAAGAATACTCCTGTATCCCAACCCTGCAGGATCCCATGCCTACTTGGAAATACCGGAGGACTATGCCGAGGCAGGAGGATCATTATTAGTTCAAAACGGCATTGGCCAAATGTTAGACGAATGGAATATAGCCGCCGGTCAGAATCGAATCGTCCTGCCAATCCAAAATTGGGGCTATTGCCCGGTTAGAATCACCCTTCAATCCAAAACTCGCAAGCCTTGGTCGGGATTACTTAGTTTACGGTAGTCAATAGCGTATTTTTGAAACTTACAAAACCAAATGAAAAAACATTTGGTGAAACCCTGTCATATAATCCAAATATGAACGAAAATCATGACAATAATAGTCTGAGGGCCTACGCTTATGTCCTTACTTTGGTCCCTGGCCTTATCACCCTATGGGGAAATACTATGGGCGGAACTTGGGCCTGGTCCAATGTCATTTTTATACTGGTAGTGGTCAATACGCTGGAATGGATTTTGGGGCAACAACGAAACAATGATTCTTTCTCTGGAAACAGCATGCCGGATTTATTCCTCTGGCTTGCAATTCCACTGGTATTGAGCGGTATAGGAACATTGTTATGGGGCACTTATACCGGGGTATTGTATGGCTCCGGTTTGATCGGAGCTATTTTAGCTACTGGCTTTTCGAGTGGATCCATGGGCATTGTAGCCGCTCATGAAATGATTCACCGAAAGAAGAGCTTTATGAAAAGGTCTGGAGATTTTCTCCTTTTTATGGTGATGAATTCTTACTTTGCAATTGACCATCTGAGGGTACATCATAAGCATGTGGCTACAGCCCTAGATCATGCATCAGCCAAGTACGGAGAACATTTCTATCTTTTTATGACACGAAGCCTTAAAGGACAATTTGTACAGTCTTTCAATTTAGAGGCGGAACGTTTACGCAAAACAGATCGAGCGCCTCACGGATTTGGAAATACGATTATCCGTAACACGATATTACAGCTTCTCTTGGTGACTATCTTGGGATTAATTCATCCGATGCTTGGATTAGCCTTTGTTGGGCAAGCCATTTTTGCTTGTATTCTGCTGGAATACACCAATTACATTGAGCATTACGGCCTTGAGCGCGGCGAAAATGAGAGAGTTAAAGCGCACCATTCTTGGCAAAGCGATAAACCATTCAGTCGTTTCATGTTGTACGATTTGAGTCGACACGCTGATCACCATATGTATGGGGGTAAACCTTTCTATCAACTGCGGACCCACGATGATGGCCCAACTCTGCCGGGCGGTTATGCCGGATTAATTATCCCGGTTTTGATACCGCCCCTCTGGTTCGCCATGATTCATCCCAGAATCAAAGCATTTCACGCTTCCAAACAGCTGACAGCGGCTTGAATCCCGTACCATCAAATGCTTCTGTTCATAGTGGACCCCTGTAGCAGACTACCATGGTCAGACCTAATACCCTCTAGACTTCATTCAAAGTAATTTCGCCCATGGGCCTTCTCAAAAACACATACCGCACCTTTTTGGGTGGACCATCTTTTCGAAAATTCAATAAACACCTCATCCAATGGGCCTATACTGGACTTGGCGTTGGGAATTACGAGAGTGATCAAATCAGTGGCGAACTTCCCTTTCTGCAACATTATTTAAATCCAGAGCGCTGCCCATCGGGCATCGTTTTGGATGTCGGTGCCAACATTGGTTATTATGCACAAACGGTGCATCAGGTGAATCCTTCGCTTGACATTCATGCATTTGAACCGCATCCACGAACCTTCGGAGTCTTGCAGAAAAACACCGCTTCAAACCCTCAGATCCGCTGCTTCCCTTTTGGCTTTGGAAAAGAAATAGGAACTCCTACGTTGTTCGACCACGGTGGTAAAGATGGAACGGAACATGCATCATTGCACCAAGACGCTTTGCTGCATGCAGGGTATCGCCAAGAGGAAACGCAAAGGGTCCAAATAAGACTCGATACCATTGATCATTTTCTTGAAGCCCATGGGATTGACCGCGTTTTGTTCCTCAAAATTGATACCGAAGGTCATGAATACGCTGTCCTTCAAGGGGCCGAACATGCCTTGCAACAAGGTCGAATTCAATGGATTCAATTTGAATTCAATGAAATGAACGTGGCCTCCAGGGTATTCTTCAAAGATTTCTGGGATTTATTGAAGGATTATCGCATGTTCCGCCTAACTCCCCATGGGTTATTACCCATTCATCGGTATTCCGTGGCAGAATGCGAGGTCTTTCGCTTCCAAAATTTCGTGGCTGTACACCGCACAGCGGATTTGCCCTGAGATTTGTTTAGGAGTTTATCCTCAAAGGGCTGGCAGGACTCGCAGACGGAAATAGAGGGTGGTATAAGGCTCCAAACCGACCTCTGGTAAGGATTTTTTACCGTAAGCTGCCCACGAAGGCAACACAATCCAAACAGAATCGCCCGGGAAACAGCTTGAAAGTATATTGCCTAATCCTTCAGGCTTGATTTGACCCTGACCTTGGACAAAATAATAGGGTTCAAGGTCCGTAAACTCCCGAATCACTTTGCCGTCGAGCGATTGCATAGTCCCCAACAAACGGTACTTGACCCCATTTTGGAGGAAGCCAGCCTTGGGTCTGCGCAAAGTTGTAGCCTTTACCGTATACCGAACAGCCCCCAAAGCCGTTCGGCATGAATCGGGAATGCCTTGTTGCAGCATAAAGGTGGTAATTTCTCCCTCCTCGCTTCGAATGCGATGCACGCCCACCTCGATCCTCAGTCGAGAGCCTGCAGCAACCCAATCTGGCTTGGGTATTCCTAAATCAAATTTGAAAACCGAATCCGCTACCGGATAAAAGCAGGCGCTGTCCCCTCTGCCCATCAAAGCCAATCCCTCCTGGATGCTCCCACGGCAGGCAGCCTGGGTGAGTTGAACCCAAAAGGGCTGCCCCGTCAAGGACCAATCGTAAAGGCAACTATCTCCTGAATAAATACGCATACGTAACTCCATCAAATCGCCAGGTTCAGCCTTGACCGTTGCCCCCTTCTTGATCCAATAGTATTCCAGTCCTCCTTTGGTTTTGATAAGAGGAGGGGTCTTGCGAGAAGAGTCCGTGGTGCAGCTTTGGAAAACGGCCATCAACAAGAGGAACACAAGATAAGTTTTCTGCATAAGCAACAACAAAAAGTTTTTAAACTAAATACTGGGGAGCAAAAATCTCTAGAGCTTTGAGGAATCGGGCTTCGGTTTGTTCAAGAGAATCTCCGCTCTGTCCGCCGGCGGCATTCAAGTGCCCCCCGCCATCGAAATACGTGATGGCAAATTGATTGGCCGGAACATTTCCTTTGGATCGAAAAGACAGTTTGACCTGGACGCCTCTGTCAATGATGACCGAGGCGAAACGCATGCCTTTGAGGTTCAACGCATAATTGACCAGCCCCTCGGTATCTCCGGTGCGGACCCCAAAGTCATTCAAGTCCTGTTGTGTCACCACGATATAAGCGGTATGCCATTCAGGCAAAACTTTGAGGCAATTTAAAAAGCAATGTCCCAAGAAACGGAGGATCTCTACGGGAGTTTGATCAAAAATGGCTTCGTGGACCTGAAAATGAAGAACCCCCATTTCTTGAAGTTTGGCGGCCCAACGATGAGTATTAGGCGTGCAGGATGGGAAGCGAAATGAACCCGTATCGGTCACTAAACCGGCATATAGACAGGTACCGGCTACAAGGCTAACGGCCTCCATCCAGCCCAGATCATTGCACAAATCCAAAATCAACTCACAGGTAGAGGAGGCCTCAATCTTGTGGTAGGTATAGGTAGCGAAATTTTTGGGATAAGGATGATGATCTACCATCAAAACGGGTTTACCCGATTGCCTAATTTTTTCGCCCAATTCATTGTTACGATTGAGATCGTTGAAATCGAGGCAACAGACCAGATCCGCACGATGGAGCACACCCAAAGCCTCTTCTTTGCTTTGTTCATAATCCACCACCTCAAGCCTTCCTGGCATCCAATCCAGAAAAGCAGGAAAATCGTTGGGGACGACCACCGTCACCTCATGCCCACGGGCCTTGAGCACATGCGCCCAACCCAGGGAAGATCCAAGGGCATCGGCATCGGGCTTGTGGTGGGTGGTAATCAGAATGCAAAGCGGTTGATTCAACACGCTTAATAAGGAATGGATGTCGTTCGGCATAACTTTGAATCTCAAAGATACCCTATGTCTTTTCTGGATATTCGTTCGGTGAGCAAAAGCTACCGGCACCATCAGGTCCTCAACGAGGTCAGCCTCAAAATCCAACGAGGTCATATCATGGGCCTATTAGGCCCTAACGGAGCGGGTAAAACCACCCTGATCCGCATGATCAACCGGATTCTCGCCCCGGATAGCGGGAGTATTTGGTTAGATGGCGTGGAATTGAGCCCGGAGCATTCGCTTCGAATTGGTTATTTACCCGAAGAACGAGGCCTTTACAAAAAAATGAAGATTGGGGAACAACTGTTGTACCTATCCCGCCTTAGAGGCATGACCTCATCCGACGCTTTAACCGCTGCCAAAAAATGGATGACCCGCTTGGAAATGCAAAGTTGGTGGAACAAAAAGGCCGAAGAACTTTCCAAGGGGATGCAACAGAAGGTTCAATTGGTGGTGGCCTTGATGCACGATCCTGACCTGTTGATTCTTGACGAACCCTTCTCCGGTTTCGATCCTATGAATGCACAGATGCTCAAAGAAATTATCCTCGAGCGACGGGCGGCAGGCACCACCCTCCTGATTTCGACCCACCGCATGGAAACGGTGGAAGACCTTTGCACCGATGTGGTCTTGATTCACCGAGCCGGAGTGGTGCTGGCCGGACCGACCCAGGCCGTTCGCCGGCAGTATAACGGCAACCAAATCGAGATCCACTGCGCCAGCGACCCAGCCTCGCCACCGCCCTCCCCTCCTGCCCATTTCCCAGTCCGTCTGTTGTCATCGGATAGCCTATCCTCATCGAGTAGCCTACCCTTCTCAACCATGGGAGAGCCCATCACGCGCCTCGTTATCGAAGCAGCCCCCTCCGAATGGACGGCGCTCATTGAACATTACAATCGCCATAGCCGTATCGTTTACTTCGCCGAAAGACTACCCAGCTTCCAAGATATTTTTATCAAAGCGGTAGGAAAAAACGACCAACCCATCTATAACTGAATAAGCCTGAATCCTCCACTACCAAACCTCAATCCGGCGTAAAGCACAAACCATGAACAAAATCCCCCTCGTTGCAGGCCGTGAATTTTTCACCCGTATTCAAAGCCGCACCTTCATTATTATGTCCTTACTCGGACCCCTTTTGTTTGGGCTGTTCATTCTGGTTCCGGTGCTAATGGCCCAATGGGACAACGAATCTACCACCGTTTGGATCCACGATCCTTCCGGGAATTTTGATAGTGCTTTTGCGAACACGGACGGAATGAAATTCGAAAAATTACCCCAAGGTACATTGAGCAAGGGTCAACTTAATGCCAAGGATAGCGCCAACATTCGCGAATTGTTACAAGAATCCGAAACGGGCGTCCTTTCCCTGCAAGTTCTGGACTCTTCATGGAATACCAACATCGCCTATTTTTCAGAACAATCCGCAGGGCTCCAAATCACCCAACACATCGAAGAAGCGGTCAACGATCGAATTTACCAACTTCGAATGACCCAATACGGCCTTGATCCACAAGACATTGAATCCCTAAATACAGAATCAGACCTTAAAGCCTACGTGTGGACCGAAGAGGGCAGCCAAGACAGCCATACCGAAATGGCCACCATGCTGGGCTTCGGAGCCGCCCTGCTCATGTACATGTTTATCTTTTTGTATGGAAGCATGGTCATGCGCGGTGTGATTGAAGAAAAAGCAGGAAGGGTTATGGAACTTCTGATTTCGACCACCAGCCCTTTTCAGTTGATGATGGGCAAGATTCTTGGGATTGCCTCTGTAGGGCTCTTCCAGTTTGTTTTGTGGATATTGTTGGGAACCGGCATCAGCACTTTGGTTGGTGCCTTGGGCTTAAGTGAAAATTCTCCACCAAGTACGACCACAGGCATGACGGATTCCGAACTCCCCACCACCAACCCGGATTGGATGCAGATGCTGGGATCTATGCCCTGGGAAAGCATTATTCCTTTGTTCTTGTTTTACTTTCTTTGCGGGTATTTTCTATACGCTGCCCTCTTCGCAGCAGTTGGCTCTGCGGTGGATTCCGAAGGCGATTCCCAACAACTGGTCATGCCAATCAGTATGCCCATTATCCTGGCCATCATCACCTCTCAATTTGTGATGCAAAACCCCCACGGTTCGTTGGCTTTTTGGATGAGCATGTTTCCCCTCACCTCGCCCATTCTGATGGTCGTTCGCCTTCCCTTTGGAGTCCCCTTCTGGGAAATTGCCTTATCCATCAGCTTTTTGGTAGCGGCCTTTGTGGGTTCAGTTTGGATAGCAGGGCGCATTTTTCGAATTGGGGTCTTGATGTACGGCCAGAAAGTATCCCTGGGACTTCTTCGCAAGTGGCTCTTCTATCGCTAATTTTCATAACAGCTCTTGAACGGGATCTTCCATCATCCGGGTGATCGCCTTGCGGTGGTTGATATGGGGACCAATGTCTTTGGCCTTGTCATCGGCACGGAGAGCGCGAACAGACATGCGCAATGGATCCACCGTTCTGAAATTGAGGTAGGCTTGGCCTCCGAGGGATTTGGAACCTTGAATGAAGCGGGCCGAAAGCGGGCCGAAAATGCGCTTCAACAACACCTTCAAAGAGCTTTGCACTATGAAGTGACCGCCTTTTACGGGTTTGGTACGTCGGCCCTTCGCCTATGGGCCCAAGCCCCTGAATGGATGAACCGTACCGCCCATGCACTGCAGCAAAGCATTCCCATCAATCAACAAATTCCAATCAAGTTCTCAGTAATCTCCGGCAGCCAAGAAGCCGAATGGATTCGCCTCGGTCTTCAGCAATCAGGGCTCTTGGAGAATGGCCCTGTCTTGATCAACGATATTGGGGGAGGCTCTGTGGAGCTTGTGCTTTGCCACGGTCCAAGAACCTACCTTGCCCTTTCTCTGCCATTGGGCATGCGAAAATTATTGCAACAATTTCCAATTCATAAAACGCTGATTCATTCAAAAGATCCTCAAAATCTTTCTATTAAAGAGACCTGTTATCAAGAGGCCTTTCAACAATGTTACAATTTCCTTCTCAGGGAATTCAAAGAACAATTGGGTGAAACCTTAGCCCAAATTCAACCTAATCGAATCCTAGGTACCGCAGGCCCGTACAGCACCCTTGAACAATGGACCCGTGCCTACCTTTCTGATAATAACGAATCAGAACCCTTGATTTCAAGAGCGCTTTGCGCAGCCTTTGGAGATGCCGCAACCCTTAGACTGGTAGGCACGTACCCGCCCTTACGCCCCCTTTCCACCGATGCCGTGGTACATGCCTCTGCTTTGATGCTGGCCCTTAGCGATGCAACCGGAGGTCTACCTATCCAGACCACGGAACTCTCCATGCGGGAAGGCGCACTCCTTGCCCAGTTTCATAACCCTTACACCTTCACTCCCTGGGCTGCACCAATATCAACCGGTCTGAACAGCGGGTAACGGCCGTGTACAACCAACGCAAATAACTCACCGGGTCTTGCACCGCATAAGGTCTTTCCAACAACAGATACACCCTGGACCAAGCGCCCCCTTGGGCCTTATGCACCGTCTGAGCATACGGATACTTGACCCAAAGGGCGGACATGTAAGGATCTTTTTCCATCAAATCCGGGTCCACCACACGATGCTGCCACAAGGCCATTTGCTGGATCGGATTCAGGGAAGCCTGTCCTGATTGAAGTAAATCAAGGCACAATTTCCCCTCAAAAGTCCTTTCCTCACCGTCCATCCCGATCCAGTCCAAGACGGCATTCATCCACGCCATACCGGCATGCTGATGCGTCCTCCCTACTCTTTTCAAAAGCCGAATCTCCTCCCCGTTCGCCAACAAATGACCGCCGCTCAGGTACTGGTTGCGGACCACCAAAAGAGACTCCCCTTCTTGAGGCCTGGCCACTTGGCGACCGAAACGCCTAAGCCGATACCCGTTATTGAACTTGGATGCCCATGCATTTGAATAAGCCAGCAACACACTTTGACCAGGCTCGTAATACTTCTCAAAATCAAGAATCGCGGTGTGCATCGTAGCATGCAGCAAAGGCTCTTCCTCGCTTCCTTCTTCTGCATAGACCTTAATCCACTCGCCAAAGAGCGTCCACCATGCACCACTCTCATATTCTTGAACGATACCCCCTTCAGAATCACCTTGAACGCCCGCCATGCAGCGCTTTTCCCATTGCATCCAGTCTAGAATGCAACCGGCCAAAGTCAAAACCGGGGATAAAGCCGATTGACGGTACCTTCCGGCCAATTCAATTTTACGAAAGTCACAGCCCCATGTTGTCCAAGAGCTCGGAAGAAAAGCAGGAGATTCTATTTCCCCCACCGGTGGAAGCTGGTACGGATCTCCCACCAGGATAATTTTGTGCCAAGAAGAAGATTCATGAATTTGTTGCAATAAATCTGCAATAAGCGACTCTCCGCCACCGCTTCCGTTGCCCATCATGGAAGCCTCATCCACCACAAAAACACAAGGCTCATCCCTTTCCATAGACTTCAATTCAAAGCGTACCTTGAACCCTCTACCGTTTATCGAATCATCCTCGACGGGACGGTACAATTGACGATGCAAGGTATTCGCTCTGCAACGAGCTGTATGCGCAAGGACCTTGGCCGCACGGCCGGTAGGCGCCAACAAAACCACCGGCTTGTCCGCTTGACGCATCCACCGAACCAAGGCCTTCATCATAAAGGTTTTGCCACTTCCGGCAGGCCCTATCATCACCAAGACTCCTTTCTCCTTGTCGTCCAGGACAAATTGCTCCAAGGCTTCCAACGCCAAACGTTGCGAATCATCTGCATGAATGCCAGGATTCAGGCCTTCGAATATCCCTAACATATTCTTCATAAAACGAGCAGGGCTGATGGATTCACCCCACCAAGGTAGGCTTTACAAGACCTCTTCCAAAACCTGCATCGCACCGACTTCAACGATGGCATCCCACAAAGCGCAACGGGCTTGCAAGGCATCTTTCACGGCCTCTGCCGCCTCTTGCCACAAAACAGGATCCGAACCGCAGGCCCATTCGGTCATACGGTACGCCAAATGCTTGTGCTGTTCACCGTCCACCTCGATATGCCTTTCGAGATAATAGACAAACGACGACAATTTACCGGGAAACTCACGGTTCATGGTTTCTACCATCCGAACGAACATGTCCGGGATCAAATCCTCTCTCCCCAGGGTGAAGACCGCAGCCAATTCGTGGGTACCTGCTCGACGAATCAAATCAAAGGTTCGGCGATTAAAGGCCAATCCCCCGTCCGGCAACCCTGTGTGTTCCCCTTGGTCCATATTCCATCGATAATCCTGCACATATCGCTCGATGGCTTCTGTTTGAAGACCCAATTCCCTCATGGCCCTGAGGTACAGCTCAAAGTGAGAAATATGACCGCCTTGCGGATCCTCGTCACTCTCCTCCCCCAAAACTATTTCGTTGATCAAGTAACGAACCTCCGGGTCCCCAACCGGTTTCCATGGCAACTGCATACCCGTCAACCGTAATTGCAGGCCTTTGACCAAGGACATGAAATCCCAAACGGCATGGGCATGGTGGACCATAAAAACCCGCACATGATCAATGCTCCGCATGGACCGGTACAGGGGATGATCCAAAAGGGTTTGACGGTAAGGGGCCACAGCCTCGATCAGGCCTTGCATGGATTGTATAGAATGGACAGAATGGGGTGACATGAGAGCGGATTTTAACTGTCTTATGAACGCCATTCCGTCGCTCGGGTTTTACCTTTGGCCAGCAAATTTTTAAAAATCTGTAACCCAGCCTTATGGTAATCGCCCTCATTTTGGTCTTTGTGCTCGGCTACGCCGCCATTGCCTTGGAGCATCCAATCAAAATCAACAAAACCGCTTCGGCCCTCCTCACCGCGGTGATCGCCTGGACCCTCCTGGTCATGTTGCCCATGCCACCAGGCATCGAAAAAACCTCCGACTTCGCCGCCTACCTAAGCGGGTTGGGTGAAACGGGCCTTGGAAACCTGCAGGAACATTTTAGCCATTTTGTGGGTCATGAATTAAGCCACCATTTGGGAAGCATCTCCGAAATTTTGTTCTTTTTGTTGGGCGCCATGACCATTGTCGAATTGGTCGATGCGCATCAGGGATTCCGAATTATCACCGACCGCATTACCACCAA
>VHAW01000020.1 GCA_016872225.1 Sphingomonadales bacterium
AGCGCGAGAAAGCCCCGATTCGGTCCCTGCCTTTGTTTTCCATGGGTTCAAGTAAGGCCCTGGTTCTCAAGGTTCCTTATCTCGGCAAATCCTATCAAAGCCGCCGCGATGTGGTGACGATGGTGATCGATGCCTTTGAGGGAACTCTGGTTTTGGCGGTTGCGGCCATGATCCTGGCCACTTTGATGGGTATTGCGATGGGGACCTTGGCGGCCTATACCCGTTCCGGCTGGATTCGATCGCTGCTCATGGGTTTGTCCATGGCCGGGGTAGCGGCGCCATCCTTTTTGATAAGTTTGTTGTTAGCTTATCTCTTGGGCTATGTATGGGGACCATGGACGGGCCTGCCCATGAGCGGTCACTTATGGGAATTAGACCCTTGGAACGGGCCTCAACTTCAATGGAGAAACCTGGTTCTCCCTGCCTTGACGCTGGGTATTCGCCCCTTGGCCGTGGTGGTTCAGCTGACCAGGGATTCAGTGGGGGATGTTCTGCAGCAAGATTATATTCGGACAGCGAGGGCCAAAGGCTTAACGGAGTTCAAGATATGGAGGCGGCATGTAATGCCAAATGCCTTGAATCCTATCGTTACAGCGCTATCAGGATGGCTCTCTTCGCTGTTGGCGGGAGCTGTTTTTGTGGAATATGTTTTTGGATGGAAGGGGATGGGTAAAATGACGGTGGATGCTTTGATGGTTTTTGATTTGCCTGTTGTTTTAGGCGTTGTCCTGTGGTCTGGTTTTCTTTTTGTCCTGATCAACAATGTCGTGGATTGGCTGTACACGGTGCTGGATCCCAGGGTACAGTTAAACGCTTAATCACGATGGGGCAACCTTCAACAAGCCAGGAAAAAGAAGATACCGATATGCTTCAGCAAAACAGCGATGGGAATGATAAATTACGGTTTAGACCGGAACGGATTTATTTGGTGGGGATGCCGGGAAGCGGCAAAAGCAGCTCCGGCCGCCTACTGGCCAGGCTTTTGGGGTATGCCTTTGAGGATTTGGATACAGCGATTGAACAAGCGGCAGGAATGTCGGTGAATGATCTTTTCAATTCCAAAGGAGAGGTATTTTTCAGGGAATTGGAAACGAATTGTTTAGAGGCGTTCTATACTCGTTCAGATTTGGTTCTGGCTACCGGCGGCGGTGCGGTTTTAAATAATATAGATCGTATGCTACAGCAGGGTTGGGTTCTTTGGTTGGATATACCGGTGAATGAGTTGATACGTCGTATTTCGGTGGGTGCCGAACGAAGGCCTATGTTTCGTAACCTTTCCAGTGAGAAACTGGAAATGAAGGTCTGGGAACTTTATCGTCAAAGGCAATCCTTGTACGCCCTCGCTCATCGAAGGGTAAGTGACGAGCAGGCCCTGATAGATTGGGGTCAAAGGATTTTGTTCTTGCCACGTGTGGACAGGAATCGCTAAGGTTGCTTCGGCGGAAAGGACCGGTGTTGAACTAAATTCGTGCCGTGAATTGGTTGGATGATTTGAACCCTGCTCAGAGGGGAGCGGTGGAATGCGGTGAAGGACCTGTGATGATTGTCGCGGGTGCCGGGTCCGGCAAAACACGGGTTTTGACTTACCGAATTGCCTATTTGATCCAACAAGGTGAGGACCCTTTTCAGATATTAGCCCTAACCTTCACCAACAAGGCAGCAGGGGAAATGAGGGAGCGTATCGAGGCTTTGATTGGGCCCCGAGCCAAATCTCTTTGGATGGGTACCTTTCATTCGGTTTTTGCGAGAATACTTCGCCGCCATGCAGAATTGCTGGGCTACCCCACCAATTTCACCATTTACGATGCTGACGATAGCAAATCCTTAATCAAAAACATTATTAGGGACTTGGATCTGGATGATGCGTATTACAAGGCTTCCAACCTCTACGCTCGTATTTCTTCGGCCAAAAATTCCATGATCCTGGTAGAGGATTATGCGGGCGATGCCGCGTTAATCGCGGGGGACAAGGCGGCTGGAAGGCCTCGTTTTGTGGAGGTTTATCGGATGTATGTGGAGCGTTGCCGGCGATCAGGGGCCATGGATTTTGATGATTTGCTCTTGAATATTTTTAGGCTCTTGGAGCAATATCCGGAGGTTCTGAATTTGTACCAGGTCCAATTCAAATATGTATTAGTGGATGAGTTTCAGGACACCAACAGGGTTCAATACCGCATCATACGTTTGTTGTCTGCTATGCATCGTAACATATGCTTGGTGGGCGACGATGCGCAAAGCATCTACGCTTTCCGCGGCGCAGTGATTGACAATATCCTGAATGTTCATAAGGATTATCCAGAATTGCAGACTTTTCGACTAGAACAAAACTACCGATCCACCGGTACGATTGTGGGAGCTTCGGCTTCCATTATCGTGCAAAACAATAAACAAATTCCTAAGGAATTGTGGACCCAAAATCCCGCCGGAGATTTGATTCGCCTGATGCGATGCGTGAGTGATAACGAAGAGGGTAAGCATATTGCGGCCGAATTGCACGCCGCCAAGCATCAATATCATCTGAACAACAAGGACTTTGCCATTCTTTATCGAACCAATGCGCAATCGAGGGCCTTTGAAGAGGCCTTGCGTAGGCAGAATATTCCCTATAAAGTCATCGGTGGGGTGAGCTTCTATCAGCGCAAAGAAGTCAAAGATTTTCTGGCTTACCTGCGACTCGTAGTGAATCATGCGGACGAAGAGGCTTTACGAAGAGTGATCAACTACCCCGCGAGGGGAATAGGACGAACCTCGATGGATAAATGGATCTTGGAAGCGGATCGCGAGGGTTTCACCTTGTGGCAAATGCTGGTTGCTATGGAGCAGGGGCATCCGTTGGGGGGATCATTGGGAGCATCCGGACGCAAAATGGCGGATTTCGCAAGGGCGGTACAAGTTTGGGCTGTGACGGCACAGCGCGACAATGCCATCGCCCTCGCAAGGCAAGTTTGGAAACAATCGGGGTTGCATGCCGAGCTTCAAACCGATACCACCATCGAAGGGGTGAATCGTCTCCAGAACGTGGAAGAACTGCTTAATGCGATCGAAGAATTTTGCGAGTCTGATGAGGCGGTACCCGATGCCGTTACCGGAGAAGATGACCGCAGCATCGGTGCTTTCTTGCAACATATTGCCTTGTTGACTTCAGCGGATGAAAACGGTGAAGACACGAACCGGGATTATGTAAGCATGATGACCGTGCATCAGGCCAAGGGCTTGGAATTTGAACATGTTTTTGTGGTGGGCCTGGAGGAAGATTTGTTTCCTTCGTCTATGGCACGAGATAGCCGCTCAGACCTGGAAGAGGAAAGGAGGCTTTTTTATGTGGCCCTCACGAGGGCTCGACGCCGATTGTACCTTAGTTTTGCCTTGACGCGATTTCGTTTTGGTAATTTGTGTTACGGAGAGCCAAGTCGCTTCCTTTTCGAGATGGATCCGAAGTTTTTGGAGCAACCTTCTTTGTTGCGGACCAGTTCGCCGAGTTTGGGTAATGGTGCAGGCTTCTTGGGGGGATCAGGGGTTGGCTCCGGTCTGCCCCGCTCTGTTGCTCAGCATGGTAAGAGGAACCTGTACCCTTTCGCCCAAACCCGTTCAAAAACAGGTCAAGGCACGGGTTCGCCAAGATTTCCTACCTTGGGTTCGGCGGCTAAATCCGTTTTAAAACCGCATACCGAAGCCACAGGGCTTGGCGATGATCCGGCCTCGTTCATGGTAGGTGACCGTGTGGAGCATTTTCGCTTTGGGGAAGGTCGAATTGAGCAGTTGGAGGGCTGTTTTCCCGATACCAAGGCAACGATTATCTTTGAGCGGCATGGGACTAAGCAAATTCTTCTCAAATTTGCCCGCCTCACCAAAATATCCGAATAGTTCCCCGAATAGTTCCCCGAATAGTTCCCCGAATAGTTCCCCGAATAGTTCCCAGAATCCTTTTTCCTGAATCGACCAACCCCCAAATTCAAAGCGTTATGGAGTACAATACCGTCCGACCCTTGCTTCGCGTTCCCGAATACGGCAGGGGTATTCATTCCATGGCCCAACACTTGCGGACCATTGAGGACAAGGCAGAACGCACAAAGGCGGCCCAAACCTTGATCGAAGTGATGCAGCAGCTGCACGGCGGATTCAGGGAAGGATCGGATTACCAACAAAAATTATGGGACCATCTTTTTATGATGGCAGGGAAGGATTTGGACCTTGATGCACCGTATCCTAAGCCTGAACATAGTCTGGTTTTCAAGCCCCAAGCAAGGATTCCTTACCCCAATCGCAATATCAAAATTAGGCATTATGGGCAATTTGTTGAAACAATGATTGCCACCGCTATTGCCCTTGAAGAAGGCGAAGAACGCAAAGCCTTTTGCGAGGCGATTGCAAATTTCATGAAAATGAGTTATCGCAATTGGAATAAGGTGATGCTTAACGACGAAGTTGTATTTGAGGATCTGCGTAAATTATCCGGAGATCAAATTCTTTTAAGTACTGAAGACACGGTATTAGAAACCAAATTTGCACCACTGCCCACCAACCATGAATTTGGTCGAAGCAAAAAGTCTTTCAAGAAAAAGCCCTTTTACAAAAAGAAATTCAGATCTTAATGAACCCATCCAGACGCGATACATTGGTGGTGGAAGGGGGGCATACCCTCTCGGGCCATATTACCCCCCAAGGCGCCAAAAACGAGGCCTTGCAGATTCTAGCTGCTGTCTTGCTCACCGAAGAGCCGGTTACTTTGCATCGTTTGCCGAATATATTGGATGTCAGGCATTTGATTGATTTGCTCCAAGGCTTAGGGGTGAAGGTGGAGGATTTTGGTCAGGGCTCTATGCGTTTTACGGCCAATTGTTTGGATACTTCCTTTCTTAAGGGTGAGGTCTTTAGGCAAGGAGGTGCAGGGTTGAGGGGTTCCATCATGCTTCTGGGCCCATTGCTTGCCCGGCAAGGATGGTCGATAGCCCCCCGGCCTGGCGGCGACAAAATCGGACGCCGTCGATTGGATACTCACTTCATGGGGCTTCAGGCTCTTGGGGCCAAGTTGGTTCCTGCGCATGAAGGAGGTCTATACCGGGTAGAGGCAAGCAAATTGAAAGGAACTCATATTTTGTTGGACGAGGCTTCAGTTACAGGAACGGCGAATGTGGTGATGGCAGCTTCTTTGGCGAAAGGTGTTACAACGATTTACAACGCGGCGTGCGAGCCTTATATTCAGCAGCTTTGCCGATTGATTAACGCTATGGGGGGAGGTGTTGACCCAGACTCCATCGGCTCAAATTTATTGCGTATTGAGGGAGTGGATCGCCTTCATGGGGCAGAGCACAGGCTGCTTCCGGATATGATTGAAGTGGGGAGCTTCATGGGATTGGCGGCGATGACGCGTTCATCCTTGCGGATTCAAGACGCCGCCCCTGCCGCACTAGGGATTATTCCCGACGTGTTTCGACGCATGGGACTGCAGGTGGAAATCCAAGGAGAAGACTTGTGGATCCCTCAACAGGATCATTACACGATCGATCACTTTATGGATGGCTCTATACTTACTGTATCTGATGCCCCATGGCCTGGATTTACACCGGATTTGTTGAGCGTGGTTTTGGTGATGGCGACGCAGGCCAAAGGTTCGGTGCTTATTCATCAGAAAATGTTCGAAAGTCGCTTGTTCTTTGTAGACAAGCTTATTGATATGGGGGCCCAAATTATTTTATGCGATCCGCATCGGGCCACGGTCATTGGCTTGGATCATGCCTATCCGTTACGAGGCATTCAAATGACTTCGCCGGATATCCGAGCCGGGGTTGCCTTGTTAATTGCAGCGCTGTCCGCCCAGGGTACCAGTCACATTGACAATGCCTTTCAGATTGATCGGGGCTACGAGCATATTGTGGATCGGTTGAGTGCTTTGGGGGCTCATTTGCATCGCATTTGATTTTGGCTCAAGGCTGACCTATCTTCGCGGCCGAAAATTTACTATGGCAACCAATATTACTTTCACGATGATCAAGCCCGATGCGATGGCAGATGGGCATATGGGCAAAATCATTGCTCAAATTCAGGCTGCAGGCTTTCGTTTCAAGGCCTTGAAAATGACCCGTTTGAGTCAGGCGCAGGCCGAGGCCTTCTATGCGGTCCATGCTGCGAGGCCGTTCTACGGCGAATTGGTAGGCTTCATGTCTTCTGGGCCCATTGTGGCCGCCGTGTTGGAGAAAGAGAATGCTGTTGCCGAATTCCGTGCTTTGATCGGCGCAACGAACCCAGCAGAGGCCACGGAAGGCACCGTGCGCAAACTCTACGCCCGTAACATTGGCGAGAATGCTATTCATGGAAGCGATAGCGATGAGAATGCAGCCATCGAAGCGGCTTTCTTCTTTTCAGGACTCGAAAGAGCCTGATACCAACCGATCGGTTGTGATCGTTGGTGCCGGCTTGGCAGGCACCATCTTGGGTCGCACGCTGGAACGAAGAGGAATTTCCATTCAAATTTGGGATCAACCTAGCCCTGGCGCGGCAAGTCAGGTCGCTGCGGGGATTTGGTGTCCCATCAATTTTCACCGTTTAATTCCTGGATGGAGGGTGGAGGAGGCTGTTCCGAAGATGTTGGCTTTTTTTGGCGAGGAAGAGCGTAGGCTGGGTCTCAAATTTTTGCATCCAATACCTTATTGGAAGCCGCTCATCGAGGACGAGCAGGTTATGCATTGGCGTCGAAAAATCGAGGAGTATCCCGATTGGCTGGACCTCAGAGAAGGGGATGATTACACCAACTTATTGAATCGGGTTTGCCAACATTGGGATGTCAGGGCGTGGGGGGTGATTAAGGCATCCGGTTGGTTTGATGTTGAGCGCTACCTGTATGCTTGCCGTGAAGATTGGGTTCATAAAGGTTGCCTGCATGAAGGCTTTTATCCGGAAAAAAATTCGAAAGAAAATCCAACGGATGGCGCCCCCCCGACCGTCGTGGATGCTAGAGGGTTTTATGCGTGGCAGGAACTTCAAGAAAAGCGTCGGCACCAGGCTTACCATGATGAGCATCCTCCCAAAAGGTCGGTGGCCTCTATGCGTCCTGCCCAGGGCGAGTTGGTGGAATTTGAGCTGGAAGGTTGGCCCGAAGACATTATGCTCAAGAAAGAATTATTCATCCAGCCGTTGGGTCATAATCGTTTCAGGGCCGGCGCCACCTTTGAGTGGAATCTTTTGTCACCCGTGCCCACGGTGGGGGGAAGAGAGCGATTGAATGCCGATTTGCAGAAAATGTTAGGGTCATGGTGGCCTAAGGCAAGAAATCTGCAATACAAGGCGGGTATTCGGCCGTCTTCCCATGATCGGAGACCGTACGTGGGCGCTGATTCCTCTATGGTCAATCGATTTGTTTTTAACGGTTTTGGAGCCAAAGGTGTGCTCCTTGCCCCCATGATGGCAGAAGAATTGGTCAACGCAATGATAAGCCGCCAACCCCTGCATCCAGAGGCGGCGGTTGGCTAATGCCGGTCATAATTCAATTTAATGTTACCGGATGAGCAGATCGCTCAAAGCCTGGCTCAAATCTGGATAGCGAAAGGTAAAACCGGCATCCATGATTTTCTGGGATGAGGCTTTGACGCCACGCAGAATAAGGTCTGCCCTTTCTCCCATAATCCATCGTAGGGGCCAGCCGGGCACGGATAGCCAAAGCGGGCGATGAACGGCAGTAGCCAAGTCCCGCATAAAATCAAGATGCCGACGAGGCAAAGGGGCAACGGCGTTATAGACGCCGGACACCCAATGGGGTGCGAACAAGGCATGAACAATGAGGCGCACCATATCATCTTCATGAATCCAGGACATCCATTGACGACCATCCCCAATCGATGCTCCAAGGCCAAGGCGAGTTATGGGCAAGAGGGGTCCAAGCAGACCGCCACGGTTGGAGAGCACCAGTCCAATCCGTAGGGTAGTCAGCGGAGCGATCGATTCAAGGGGCCTGGTGCTTTCTTCCCAGGCCTCGGTGAGTTCTGCTAGGAATCCTTGGCCTCGAAGTCCTGATTCAACCGCCAGATCCTCCCCGGAGGGATAAAAGCCAATTGCGGAGGCCGTCACGATGCGGAGAACCGAAGGCTGAGGTGCTTCGGTTAGGATTTGTTTCAGGTAATGGGCGCTAATAGTACGGCTTTCAAGCAATTCCTTACGACGTAGGGGGGTCCAGGCCCGTTCTGCGATCCCTGCACCAGCCAGGTTGACCGCATGAGTGATGCCGTCCATGGCCGCGCGATCAATCTGATTTGCTGCAGGGTTCCACGCCCAGGCAGTAATGACTCCTTGACCGCTTTCAAGTTTGTTGGTGGTTGTGGAGGGGAGGTTCTTGAGGCTTCTGCCCAGGATTCGGACCTCGCAGCCCATGGCAGCAAGTTTGATTGCAAGAGAGGTGCCAATCAAACCGCTACCACCGGTGATCAAAACTACCGGTCGGCTCCCTTCCAATCCCAAGCCTTTTTGAACCAAGGTGTCTACTTGATTCTGGCCTATAGAATGCGTTTTTTGTGATGCGGAGCATATTTTATGTTGCATATGCAATATATTTATTCAATACAAAACCTAATTTTGCGTTGTAATTGTCCCCCTTTTCAATATCCCAAATTCCATGCATCAGTTTTCGTTTTTGACCGCCTCCGATGCCGTGGCCATCGAAGCGTTGTACCGGCAATACAACAACGATCCTGCCTCGGTGGATTTGCAATGGGCAAGGTTTTTTGAGGGATTTGATTTTGCGGCATCCGGTGAGGGTCTATGGGGTCATGGAAATGCTGGGCCCGTTTCAGGCGAATCTGGCCCGATTGATACGAACGAAATTCAGGTGGCGCTCTTGATGGAGGCCTATCGTAACCGTGCGCATCTGGTATCGCAGACCAATCCCATCCGTCCCCGCAAAGACCGGAACCCGGGATTGAGTCCTGAGCTTTTTGGTTTAACGGATGCCGATATGGATCGTAGCTATACGATGACCGGGGAATCAACCCTGCGGGAGGTCATTTCGCGTTTGCAACGGATTTATTGCGGTAGTATCGGAATCGAAATTCAACATATCCGCGAGAAAGAAATCCGGGATTGGTGCAGAAATTATTTTGAGCAGCGACCTGACGGTTACGGTTTCGATTTGGACAAGAAAAAGCGAATTCTTGGTAAGCTCAACGAGGCCGTGGTTTTTGAAAATTTTCTGCATAAGAAATTTGTGGGCCAAAAACGATTTTCACTGGAAGGCGGGGAGAATACCATCCCCGCACTCGATGCTATTCTCCGCCGTGGTGGTGAACTGGGGGTGGAAGCCGTCGCCATTGGCATGGCACATCGCGGACGCCTCAACGTACTGGCCAATATTTTGGGTAAGACGTACGAGTATATTTTCAACGAATTTGAAGGCATCAAAGATCCGGATCTTAGTTTCGGGGATGGTGATGTTAAGTATCATTTGGGATTTGCATCTCAATTTTCATGGGGGAATGGTCAAGAATTACATCTTGATTTGGTGCCCAACCCATCGCATTTAGAAGCCGTTGATCCGGTCCTTGAGGGATTTGTGCGTGCTAAGTGCGATATGTTATACAACAAAGATTATAGCAAGATTTTGCCCATCTTGATTCACGGGGATGCGGCACTGGCGGGTCAGGGGGTCACCTCGGAGGTGGCCCAAATGTCCGGGCTCAAAGGGTATTTGACCGGTGGAACCCTTCATTTTGTGATCAATAACCAAATTGGATTCACCACTGATTTTGATGATGCCCGCACCTCGGATTATTGCACTTCGGTAGCTTTGGGTTTAGGTTGTCCAGTGCTGCACGTTAATGGTGATGATGCTGAAGCAGTGGTCTTTGCAGCGGAAATGGCGGTGGCCTTCCGCCAGAAATTTGGTCGGGATGTCTATGTGGATATGCTTTGTTACAGAAGGCATGGCCACAACGAATCCGATGAGCCCAAATTTACCCAACCCACCCTCTATGGACTTATTGAGAATCATCCCGATCCTCGCAGAGTTTACAGCAACAGGCTTGAGCAAAGTGGGCAGGTGACGGCAGATTTGGCCGTCGAAATGGAAGAGAAGTTCAAAGCCATGTTGCAAGACCGCCTGAACAAGGTCAAACAGAATGAGATTCAATACACGCTTCAACCTCTTGAAAAAGAATGGCAGGTGATGCGCAAATCCACCTACGAAGATTTTAATACCTCACCGAAAACAGGCGTTCCCAAGGAAATCCTCGCCAAGGTCATGATGGCTTTGACCACTGTTCCGGATAATTTTCAGGTCTTGCGCAAAGTTGACAAGTTGATGAACGAGCGCAAAACCGCCTTCGCACAGGGGCAGATTAATTGGGCTCTTGCGGAACTTTTGGCCTATGGGTCTTTGCTGCTTGACGGTCGCAAAGTCCGAATTTCCGGGCAAGATGTCGTTCGGGGAACCTTTTCCCACCGACATGCAGCCGCCCGGGATGAGCGTAACAATATGCTCCATGTCTTTTTGAATCATATCACACCCGGTGAGCAAGGGGCATTTTCAATTTATAATTCCTTGCTTTCGGAGTATGCGGTTCTAGGCTTCGAATACGGGTATTCCATAGCCTCCCCCAATGCTTTGGTGGTATGGGAGGCGCAATTTGGTGATTTTTCAAACGGTGCTCAAACTATTATTGACCAATTCCTGAGCAGTGGAGAATCCAAATGGCGCCGAATGAGTGGCATGGTTCTTTTGTTACCTCATGGCTACGAAGGTCAAGGCCCCGAGCATTCTAGCGCCAGGCCAGAACGTTTCCTTCAGCTGGCTGCTGAAATGAACATGGTCGTGGCCAATTGCACGAGCCCCGCGAATTTCTTTCATTTGTTGCGTCGCCAACAATCGTGGACTTTCCGCAAGCCCTTGGTAGTGATGACTCCCAAGGCTCTGCTAAGGCATCCTGCTTGCGTTTCATCGCTGGGTGAGTTGACCCAAGGCGGTTTTCAAGAAATAATCGACGACCCCATCGCTGATCCACGTAAAGTGAGGCGTGTTTTGTTTTGTACAGGTAAAATATATTATGATTTGCTGGCTTATGCTCAAGTAAATCAGCGTAAAGATGTGGCCATTGTTCGCTTTGAACAGTTGTATCCCATGCCTGAGCCCCAATTGGACGCCCTGTACCTGCGCTATCCTAAAGCTGAATTTTATTGGATACAGGAAGAACCCAAGAACATGGGGGCATGGACTTATATGCTTCGCTTTGAACAAAATCGTTCACTAAAGTTAATTTCCCGAAAATCCAGTGCTTCCCCGGCAACGGGCTACGCTAAGGTCCACGAGCGTGAGCAGCAAGGTATTGTTCAGCAGGCTTTTAAATTTTAATTAACGCTGACTTTTTGATTGAATTCATAACATATTTGTTATCTGTTTAAGAGAAAAAAAATTGAAAGAAAAAATTAAATATTTATGGCACATATTGATGTAATTATTCCTGTAGTTGGGGAATCCATTTCGGAGGTGGTGATCGGTCGATGGTTCAAGAAGGACGGTGAAACGATTCAAATAGATGAAATGTTATGCGAATTGGAGACCGATAAGGCTACCATGGAATTGAATGCCGAACAGGCTGGTATTCTCAAAATTGTGGCGGCCGAAGGGAGCACTGTGCCGGTAGGAGCCTTGGTGGCTACCATCGAAAGTTTTAGCTCTGCATCGGCTATCGCGACGTCTGCTCCTGCCTCAGGTCCCACAGCGGTTCTTGTCCAAGGGGCTTTTCCAGCCAGTGATGCGGCTTCTGTCGCTGCCCCGGCTTCTGTCGCTGCCCCGGCTTCTGTCGCTGCCCCGGCTTCCGTTTCTGGGGCTACATCCGCTTTAGGTGGCGTTACGAAACCTGCCCCTACCTCGACTCCTACATTTTCCGACAAATCTGTTCAACTTAGTCAGCCAAGCGGACCTCAACGCAGAGAGCGAATGAGTCAACTTCGCAAAACCATTGCAAGACGCCTTGTTGCGGTCAAAAACGAAACGGCCATGCTCACCACCTTTAACGAGGTCAATATGGGCCCTTTGATGGAAATGAGGTCACGTTACAAGGATTCTTTCAAGGAAAAATACGGGGTGGGTCTTGGATTTATGTCTTTATTTAGCAAGGCCGTATGCCTTTCTATGAAAGAATTTCCGGTCATTAACGCGTCCATCGATGGGGATGAATTGGTTTATCATGATTATATGGATCTGAGTATTGCGGTTTCCGCACCCCGAGGCTTGATGGTCCCGGTGATTCGGGGCGCTGATCGATTGGCCCTCTATGAAATTGAGAAGGAAATAGCTCGTTTAGCCGCCAAGGCCAGAGAAGGGACCCTTTCGGTGGATGAAATGGCCGGGGGAACCTTCACCATCACCAACGGGGGTGTTTTTGGGTCCATGCTCTCCACGCCCATTATCAATGCCCCTCAAAGCGCCATTCTGGGTATGCACAATATCCTTGAACGGCCCATCGCCCTTCATGGGCAGGTGGTCATCAGACCGATTATGTACCTTGCCCTTAGCTACGATCATCGCATAATCGATGGGAAGGACTCGGTAAGCTTCTTGGTAAAGGTTAAGGAGTACCTGGAGGATCCTTACCGGATGTTGATTGAAATTTAAAATCGAATCAAGTCGGCCGGCAAGGGGATGGGGCAGCGTTTGAAGGGTTCTTCCTTGACCGGGGGCAAATTAAATTTAACTAAATGATCCGAACCAGGGCCGTCAAATTGGTAAATTGTAGTAATTTTAAGCTGTTATTGGTTTTTCAAAGCAATTGCATTGCTATCGAATGGCCTTTTTGAGTCTTTTTTATTTCACTCCTATGAGAAAAAGAATTCTTTTACCGATGTTAACCAAGGGAGTTTTCATCATTGGGGGGGCTACTTTGGGACTACCTGGATGGGTTTCGGCTCAATCAGGTACGGTTTCTGCCGGTAAAGACTTTAACATCGGAACGGTGCAATGGTCTTATTCGCTGGGGCAGCCTTTTCATCTCCAATTGGGAACGGGTAGCCAACCTCGGCTCAACCAAGGCATTCAGCAAACCTACCAAGATAACAAAATCATTGGTCTTCTGCGATACGATAACACCGCCTTAACTCCTTTGAACAATTGTTTGGTTCAGTTGCGAACCTTGCAATCCGCCGTGGCCGCCTCGGCTACTACCCTAGCGTCGGGAGCCTATGAGCTGAGTGCTTTTCCGGATGGTTCGTACAATATCAGCGCCAGCAGCACCAAGCCTTGGGGGGGTGTTAACGCCACCGATGCGCTGAGAGTTCGTCAGCATTTCACGGGGGCATCGTCTTTGGTCGGATTGCGTTTGGCAGCTGCCGATGTCAACGCGAGTGCTTCCATCAACGCCAATGATGCCCTGCTCATTACCCGCAGGTTTAACAACCTTACCTCATCGTTCAGTTCCGGGGACTGGTATTTTGAAACCGTGGCGGTGACGGCCAACGGTCAGACGCAGAACATTGACTTGAAAGGGTTGGTTTACGGTGATGTCAACGGCAGCTATATTCCCACGAGTGCAAGGCAACCTGTTCGTTTGGATTTGGCTTATGAAGCCGTTCGTTACGCTAGTGATGCCGAACAATGGCTGCCGGTCTCTGCGGATCGCGCCCTTGAAATGGGGGCTCTCTCGGTAGTTGTTCAATGCCCCGTGGGTTTGGAGGTTGTGGATGTTCGTTCGGTATTGAACCGCGAAGATTTGTTATGGAATTACCAAAACGGGGAGTTCCGCCTCGGATGGAGCAATGTGGCTGGGAAAGTCTTAGCCCAAGGGGAGCCTCTCTTTGAATTGAAAGTCAAGGGTCATTCGCAAAGCCCATGGCGGATGAAAGACCTCAGTGAAATTGCGGATTTGAATGCCGATCCTTTCGAAATGGTGCAACTCCGGATTCCGAAGGTCCTTCCTGCAAGTCAAGGCTGGCATATAGCCCTGTACCCCAACCCTGCGAATAACGAGGCCTATCTTGATTTTGATTTGCCTGCTGGAACGGGCCTTGTTCATATGGAATTATTGGACAGCCGGGGTAGGGTGGTTTGGATAGATGAGCTTAACTCTCCTGCCGCAGGTCGCCTTCGTCACGAAATACCCATCCATATGCTGGCCGAAGGTCGCTATCTCGCCAGAATACAGGCCCAAATCGGCAAGGATCTCGCCTTCGTTACCCAGAATTTTTCTTTGGTTATTCGTCGTTAACGGCAATGGATTCTTGAATTCAATTAGCGCAATTTCCTGTTATCCCATTTCTCTTAAATTTCTCTCAAATTTCAGCCTAAATTTCTCAGTATTTTAAATTATTTGTTATGAAAAATTTTATTTTGACAAGTCGATTCAAGCAAGTGTTTTTGGGGGCTCTTATGGTCATCTTAGGTGCTGTGGCTAACAATCCTGTAAGCTCTCAACCTATTCAAGTTCTTGCTGGAACAGTGACTTCATGCGGTGGGGATACGGTTACGGTCCCCATTTCGATCTTGAACGGCTCCAACCTTGGAGCTATTTCGTTGTCCCTAAACTATAACAATACTAATTTGACCTACGTCGGCTACAACGGCGCCAATCCGAGTCTTGGATCTAATTTGATTGTGAATCCCACCATGATGGGTAATACTCCGCAGGTTCGGATTGCCTGGTTCAATATTGTTCCCATTAACCTTAACGGGGTGGTTTTGAATATGCGATTTGTGGCCAACGGAAATTCGACCATGGTTTGGGATCTTGTGACCCCAGGGAATTGCGAATTGGCCGACTCGGCTGCTAATGTTATTCCCAATGTGAGTTATGTCAATGGGAATGTTACAGCGGCCCTCGCTCCAGGGATTTCCCAACAGCCTAATGCCAATGTGCAGGTCATCGCAGGAGCGACTGCTACCTTTAATGTAACTGCTTCCAATGCAGTCTCCTACCAATGGCAAAGGCAATCCGGAAGTACTTGGATCAATTTGGCAAATGGTGGTGGTATCAGCGGTGCGACAGCGGCTTCCATGAACATTGCCGGCGTATCGGGCTCCTTGAACAACACGGTTTACAGGGTGCGGGTAAATGGGGCCTGCGGTAACCCTTTGATTTCCACTTCATCAGTTTTACGCGTTGTAGTACCAATAGTGACCACCATCGGTACGGTAGGTGGATGCGTTGGCGATACGGTATCCATTCCGGTTTCAGTGGATTCGGTAAATAATGTAGGGGCTATATCCTTAACTGTAACTTACGATTCCACCAAATTGCAATGCCTTAATCTCGTTTCTGATTTGCATCCCGGATTCTCCAATAATTTTCTTTACAATTGTGGATTATTTCCAGGATTGGGCCGGCAATTCCGCGTGGCATGGTTTGACCTTAACCCCACAAACCTTTCAGGCCTCTTGTTCAAAATGAAATTCAAGGTTATCGCGACTAATATTTCGGCTTCGTCCACCACTGCGGTAGGGTGGGATTTGGTTACTCCGGGGAATTGCGAATATGCTGATGCCAATGCTGACATTTTTCCTTATACCCAATATGTGGGTGGCGCGGTCACCTTGCAATCGGCTGCAACCATCACAGCGTCTCCGATTTCCAACTTGACCGTTCCTCGAAATGCGCCGGTGACTATATCGGTATCGGCAACCAATGCACAGGCGTATCAATGGCAAAGGTTTGTCGGAACAACCTGGACCAACCTGTCCAACGGGGGTGGTCTAAGCGGGACCACGAGTGCTACCCTTTCCATCGCTTCAGCCGATCAGTCCTATAACAATTCCTATTTCAGGGCCGTGATTACCGGTTGTTCCAATCCGGTGCTGTCCGGGGTGTGCAGCCTTCGTGTTCGATACGGGGTTTCCGATAGAATTTCTTATCAAGCCGTGGTTCGCAATGCGGCTGGGGAGTTGGTGCGCAATCAAGCCGTTGGTGTACGTACGGCATTGGTTCGTGACAGCATAGGCGGTACCACTGTCTACAGCGAAACGCATGCTCTTACCACCAACGCAAACGGTTTGGTTTCCTTTGAATTTGGTGCAGGTTTGGTGGCCACAGGAACCATGTTAGGCATGGATTGGTCCGATGGACCCTATTTTATTCGCACGGAGGTGGACTTGACTGGCTCCACGAATTATCAGTTTCTAGGCGGGCAACAATTGTTGTCCGTGCCCTTTGCCCTCTATGCCGCAACAGCAGGGTCTGTGGCTTCTGGTTCGGGAACTGGCCTTCGAACAGCTTCGGGTAGTGCAGCCTCCTCGGGTCTGCCTGCATCGGGTGCTCCTGGAGCTATGGCCTATTGGAACGGTACGGAGTGGCTGATGATTCCCCCTGGAACCAACGGACAGTCTTTGGTCTTCTGTAACGGTGTGCCCACATGGGGCGCCTGCCCTATCGCAGGCTCTTCTTCACCTACTCGGTAAGGTTTTATTTATCCTTTCCAGGCAACGATTGGTTGCTCCTGAGCGCCCTTGACAGAACGCTTTGATTTGCGTATGGATATCGGGTGTTATGCCGCTTGATTGTTTGTAAAAATTTCGAGCTGATGGGCGTGTCTTTTTTTCGAAAAGGCTCAATATGGTTGAATCCGCGGAATATGTAGCTGCAAAGCCATGTTCCAATAGTTCTTCGGCCTCTGTAAACCCTTGGTATCTTGGGCCAAAACCGATGGGCAAACCGTAAACAGCAGCCTCCAGAACATTGTGTATTCCTGCTCCGAATCCTCCGCCTATCCAAGCAGCCTGTCCGTAACGGTAGAGCTTGGACAGAAGGCCTTTCTGATCGATGATGAGGACATCAAGGGATCCCAAATTGTCGGCGAGGGCCGTGCTTTCAGAGTTGATTCGGGAATAAAGTTGCCAGCGTATAGGGGAAGGCGACGGTGAGGAGATTTGTTGAACAAGGATTTCCAGCGATTGAATTTGCTTGGGGGTAATCTCGTGAGGTACCAGGATTAATTTCCACCGCCCCTGCGGAAGACGGGCAGAGGTGTTGAGGTGCTGCTGAACCAAACCTTCGCATAGCAGGCGATGATCCGCGGGCCATGTGGAACCTCCTATCATTACCGGTCTTGCAAGGGTGTGCTGGACCTGTTCATTAAATTCAATCGGATGACTCTTAGGGCCTTCACGGGCCATTTGGCCCGACTCATTTTGGCAAAACGCATCCAGAATGCGATCATGGAAGGGATACGCTGCCAGTTTTAAAACCCTGTCGTAGCGGGTGTCGCCGCATAAAACGGCGTGGTGTACCCCGTTGCCCGCAAGCAGTTCCAGAGTGATCTGGTCTTGCACCCAAAATTCGGTCACGCAGGAGGACATTGCCGACCATAAGGGTCGTACGGATGGATGCAACCACCAGGAACGGGGTTGCAATTTGGCGCAAGCGATGTACAAGGGAATGTGATGATAGTGAAGGCCGCAAAAGTGATGGTACCAAAAATCATACTTGATGAAAATCGCCAAGCGTGGGCGCAGGACTTTAATCCATTGATGGACCTGTTGCGGTAAATCCGCCGACATCATGAGGCATAAATCGGCTTCGGGTGGGCAGTGGCCCACGCCGTAAGCTGATGGGGAATACAGGCTCAGAAGAAGGGGGTCTTCTGGATATTTTTCTCTCCAGGCCTGCATCAAAGGCAAGGCCTGCTCTAGTTCTCCTGCAGAGGATGCATGGAACCATACATAGCCCTGGGTTGTCGCAGGTTTGAGAAGGTATTGTCGGGTATGCCTGCGGCCTTGGATTAGGGCGGCAGCCCGACGATGCCCCAAGATAGCTGCCAAGCCTACTAGATTGGAATATAGGCGAATAACAAGAGAATAAGCGTCTTCGTACCAAGCAAGGACCTTCACCATCAATCGAAATAAAGTTCAGTTTTTTCACTTCTTTCGTAGATTGGTAATATCCACGAAATCCTCAACCCGCTTAACATATCCCGGCGTGCACTGTGGGCAGGTAATCCGGTATCGTAACGCACG
>VHAW01000021.1 GCA_016872225.1 Sphingomonadales bacterium
ATAGTAGTTCAGAACCACCCCCAACACCTCCGATTTTGGGGTGTTGGATTTGGGTTTACGGAAGTTCAAAGAAACGAAATATCCCACCCCACAAATATACAAAAGACCCCCAAATGGAACACAGAATGGAACACAGAGAACAAAAAACCCCATTCCTGATGTAGAAATGGGGTTTTTGGTGGTGATGGACGGAATCGAACCGCCGACACAAGGATTTTCAGTCCTTTGCTCTACCAACTGAGCTACATCACCCCTCTTTTTGAGCGGTGAACCATGCTGGAGCACCGAAAGGACTGCAAAACTAAAGGAGATAGGGTAAAATTCGCCAAATTCCAACAATTTTGGGTATTTAGAGGTTTCATAAGCAAATTTGAATCCAAATGGAATTAGCCTTAATCCAATCGCTGCTCTTTGTAGGAGTCCTGGTAACCGGGGTAACGCCATTTGTGCGCAGGGTGAGCCGAATTCGCGCCAATATCCTGCGCGGCAGGGGCGGAGTCCCCAGCGACCAGCACTGGAAGCGTTGGACGCAAATGACCCGCGTGGCCTTGGGCCAGTCCAAGATGGGCAGCCGGCCGGTGGCCGCCTTCTTTCATCTGCTGATCTATGTGGGCTTCGTGCTCATCAACCTGGAACTGCTGGAAATCGTTTTGGACGGGGTCCTGGGGACGCATCGCATCTTGGCCAAGCCCTTAGGGCCGCTGTACTCGTGGATGATCGCCTGCTTCGAATTCCTGGGTCTGGCTGTGGTGGTAGCTTGTTTGGTCTTCTTGTGGAGGCGCAATGTGCAAGGCCCTGCGAGGCTATACAAAGCCATCGAGCTGCAAGGTTGGCCGGCCAAAGACGCCAACTTGATTCTTATCATCGAATTGATTTTGATGGGCGCCTTATTCCTAATGAACGCTGCGGACATGGCCCTGCATCCAGGGGTCTATGCCTTCCCGGTGAGTGGCCTTCTCGCCAAGGCCCTGCAAGGATGGAGCCCTGAGGCCCTCTATGCCTGCGAGCGCATCGCCTGGTGGCTGCATATCGGCGGGATTCTAGGCTTCCTGAATTATCTGCCCTATTCCAAACATTTTCATATCATCCTGGCTTTTCCAAACACATGGTACGCCTCGTTGGAACCTGCAGGCACCATGAGCAATATGCCGGTCATCCAACAGGAAGTGAAGGCGATGCTCGATCCACAATCGCCACCGCCTACCAACGTTGCGGACGCCCAGTCCCGATTCGGTGCCAAGGACGTGCACGATCTTCCTTGGAAAAGCCTGCTGGACGCCTACAGCTGCACGGAATGCGGGCGCTGCACCTCGGTCTGCCCGGCCAACCTCACCGGCAAAAAGCTCTCCCCGCGTCAAATCATGATGAGCACCCGGGATCGTTTGGAGGAAGCAGGACAATGGCTGGAAGCCAATCCCCAAGCTATCACCGTGGAAGACCATCGTTCGTTGTTAGGGGACTTCATCAGCACCGAAGAAATCCTGGCCTGCACCTCCTGCAACGCCTGCGTTGAGGCCTGCCCGGTCCTGATCAATCCCCTCAATATCATTCTCGAACTGCGCCGTTACCAGGCGATGGAAGCCGGCGAAATGCCCTCCGAATGGGCCTTGATGCAGAGCAACATCGAAAACAACGGAGCCCCCTGGGCCTTTCCGGCCGCTGACCGCGGAGCATGGGCCCAAGAATCCCGCATCCTATCCTAACAGCATGGAAATTCTAACCCTGGCCCAATTGCAATCGCGAGGCGAACAAGCGGAATACCTGTTCTGGGTGGGCTGTGCGGGGAGTTTTGATGACCGCGCCAAAAAAGTCACCCATGCCGTCGTTCAAATTCTTCAGCATGTGGGGCTGTCCTTTGCGGTGCTAGGCAACGAGGAATCCTGCACCGGTGACCCGGCCCGCCGCTCGGGCAACGAGTTCCTCTTCCAAATGCAGGCCGCCCAGAACATCGCAACCTTGAACGCCTACGGGGTCCGTAAAATTGTCACGGCCTGTCCGCATTGTTTTAACACATTACGCAACGAATACCCTGAATTGGGTGGCTCCTATGAAGTGGTACATCATTCCACCCTGCTGCAGCAGCTCATCAACGAGGGGCGCCTGAAATTGCAGGATGGTGGGCCGTTCAAAGGCCGCAAAATCACCTTTCACGATTCTTGTTACCTGGGCCGCGCCAACGGGATTTACGAAGCCCCCAGGGCACTTATCCAGGCTCTGGATGCCGACCTGGTGGAAATGCGTCGCAGCAAGAAAAACGGCCTCTGTTGCGGTGCCGGTGGTGCCCAAATGTTCAAAGAAGCCGAAGCCGGCAGACTGGAAATCAACCACGAACGCGCTTCGGACATTGCAGGCAGCGGAGCTTCTGCCGTTGCGGTAGCTTGTCCTTTCTGCATGACCATGCTCCGCGATGCAACGGCCCAAACCGGTCAGACCAACGTGGAAGTCCTGGACCTTGCCGAAATCACGGCCCTTTCCCTCCCTTCTGCACCACACAACACGGTCTTGAACAACGCTGCCCAAATCGGCTCAGGACTGAACGAGTCAGGGCTGAACGGGTAAATCTTCCGGCATGTGGGTTCCCTTTGATACCTTACCGGCCCATGCCCGCCTCTGGATCTACGGAGCCAGCCAGCCGCTGGATGCAGCGCAGCTTGAACCAATGCTGAAAACCTTTGCAACGGAATGGACAGCCCATCGCCAAGAATTGCAAGCCTCGGCCACGGTGTACAATCAATATTTCATCCTTCTTGCCGTGAACGAAGAAGTGAATGCGGCGAGCGGTTGCTCCATTGACCAAGCGACCCGTTTCATGCTAGACCTGGGCCAACGCATGGGCATAAATCTCTTGGAACGTCGGCGCTATTATATCCGCGAGAATCTCAAAATAGTATGTTACGAACACGATGCCTTTGCACAGGCCCTGCGGGATCAACGCCTTGGACCCCACACCATCGTGGCCGACACCCTGATCAACAAGATGGGTGATTTGGCTTCGTTCTGGAAGCCCCTAGGCGACAGCTGGCACCGCAGGCTCTTCGGCCTCTAAGGCCAAGCCCTGGGGGGCATCCATTTCGTAGCGTAAATTTTCGATAATAAACTGCTGACGCTCAGGGCTATTCTTGCCCATGTAGTAGGCCAGCAATTTGGGAATGGACATGTCCGCCTTGAGGATAATGGGCTCCAACCGCATATCGGGACCGATGAAGCGACCAAATTCCTCCGGCGATATTTCACCCAATCCCTTGAAGCGGGTCACCTCGGCCCTTGTTCCCAAGCGTTTCATAGCCTCCTGCTTCTCGCTTTCGCTGTAACAATACACCGTTTCCTGCTTGTTCCGAACCCTGAACAAAGGGGTTTCCAAAATATAGAGATGCCCTTCCCGCACCAAATCCGGGAAGAACTGCAAGAAGAACGACATCATAAGTAAGCGAATGTGCATGCCATCCACGTCTGCATCGGTAGCAATTACGATACGGTTGTAACGCAAACCTTCCAAGCCGTCCTCAATTTGCAAGGCATGTTGGAGCAAATTGAATTCCTCGTTCTCGTAAACCACCTTTTTCTTGAGGCCGTAACAATTCAGAGGCTTACCCCTCAAACTGAACACCGCTTGGGTTTCAACATGCCGGGCCTTGGTGATGCTTCCACTGGCGGAATCACCCTCGGTAATGAACAAAGTACTGTTGTAATGACCTTCCAGCTTGCCTTCGTGGTAATGAAGACGGCAATCCCTCAATTTGCGGTTATGCAGATTGGCTTTCTTGGCCCTTTCGTTAGCCAATTTCTTGATCCCCGCCATGTCTTTGCGCTCCCGCTCGCTTTGCACAATCCGCTTGAGCAAGGCATCGGCCACTGCGGGGTGCTTGTGCAGGTAATTGTCCAATTCCCTTTTGATAAAATCCCCCACAAAGGAGCGTAATGCAAGGCCCCCAGGGGCCATATGTTGGGAACCAAGTTTGGTTTTGGTTTGCGACTCGAAGACGGGTTCCTGAACCCGTAAACTAATCGCGCCAATAATGGAAGCCCGCACATCGAAGGCGTCGAAGTCTTTCTTGTAAAATTCACGAATGGTTTTGACCATAGCTTCCCGGTAGGCGGCCAGGTGGGTGCCACCCTGCGTCGTGTACTGACCATTCACAAAAGAATAATGCTCCTCGCCGTACTGGTCCCCATGAGTAAAGACCATTTCGATATCATCCCCTTTGAGGTGTACGATCGGATAACGAATGCTGTCGGCAGGGGCTTTGCGCTGCAACAGATCCAACAGTCCGTCCTTGGAAAAGAATTTCTTCCCGTTCAGGTACAGGCTCAGGCCGGCATTGAGGTAGGCGTAATTCCACAACTGCTCTTCGATAAACTCGTGAATAAAATGAAAATTCCTAAAAATCTCGCCATCCGGAACAAATTCCACATACGTGCCATTCTTGTCGGCGATGGGTAAATTCTTGCTTTCTTCGTGCAGGATTCCTTTCTCGAACCGTGCGGTTCGGGTACAACCATCACGGAAAGACTGCACCATGAAGGATTTGCTCAAGGCGTTCACCGCTTTGGTACCTACTCCGTTAAGCCCCACCGATTTGGTAAAGGCCTCACCATCGTATTTGCCTCCGGTATTGATCCGTGAAACGCAGTCCACTAATTTTCCTAAGGGAATGCCCCTCCCGTAATCCCGTACCCTCACCATCTCCCGGCTGACTTGGATTTCGATAGACTTTCCGAAACCCATGATGTGCTCGTCAATGCAATTATCGATGATTTCTTTGATAAGGACATAAATCCCGTCATCGTAGGCTGAACCATCTCCCAACTTACCAATGTACATCCCTGGACGCAAGCGAATATGCTCCCTCCAATCCAATGACTTAATGCTATCTTCTGTATATTTCATGCAACATTTAATCCTGTTTGGTTTCGTATCAAATTAACGCTATCAGGCCCGCATTTGCAATTCCACCAGGCTTCGGTACAAACCTTCCGATTGCATAAGTTCCGTATGGCTCCCCTCCTGGATCTTGCGTCCCCCCTCCAAGACCACAATCCGATCCGCACTTTGAATGGTGCTCAAACGATGCGCGATGACGATGGAGGTACGACCCGCCATTAAATGCTGCAACGCTTCTTGAACTTCCTTTTCAGCCATGGAATCAAGGGCCGAGGTCGCTTCATCCAGGAGGAGCAATTGTGGATTCTGGTACAAGGCTCTGGCGATAGCAATGCGCTGACGTTGACCGCCGCTCAACCGCGATCCTTGCTCCGCCAAAGAGGTGTCGTAACCCTTTTCCATTTGAGCAATGAACGCATGGGCATTAGCGGCCTCCGCAGCCTGTCTCACCCGTTTCATATCCGGTTGGACATCGCCAAAGGCAATGTTGGCGGTCACCGTATCATGGAACAACCAATTATCCTGACCGACCAATCCTATAATCCCCCGCCAATCCTCCAAATTCCAGTCCCTCAAATCCTTTCCATCCACCACAACCCTTCCCTCCAAAGGTTCCACAAAGCGACCGATCAAATCCATCACGGTAGATTTGCCGGAACCCGAAACCCCCACCAAAGCAACCGTTTCGCCTTTAAAGCACTGAAAACTCAGATCCTTCAAAACCCATTCCTCTCCGTAACGAAATCCCACGCCTTCAAAGACTAACGCCTCGTTCAACGCAGCCAGGGAATCTGCGTTTGGACGTAGCTTCAGCATAGGCTGATGGTCCAACAAGGCAAAAACCCGCCTTGCCGAGGCAAGGCCTTTCTGGACATTGGTGTAGGCCGATCCCAATGATTTAACTGGAGAGAGCAATTGGGAGAACAACAAAATGTAGGCAATGAACTGGCTGGCTGATAAGGAACTGCGCTGTTCAATCACCAAAGACCCTCCGAAATAAATAATCCCCAAAACCGTCATCACCCCCAAAACCTCCGAAACTGGATTGGCCAAATCCTTGCGATCGAATATTTTACGCAATAAGTGTGCGTACCCCTCGTTGAGCATCCTGAACCGATTCACCATGTAACCTACTGCATTGTTCATGCGCACAATTCGTATACCACTCACCGTTTCTTCGAACCGCGATAACAACATTCCGAGTAAGTCCTGGCTTTGACCGGAATCATGACGTAATTTGCGCGTAATCATGGCTATAACCCATCCTGATACCGACAAAACCACGAAAGAGAATATCGTCAGGGCGGGAGATAATATCAACAAAATACTCACATAAGCGACAATCAGAAAGGGCTCTCTTAACAACACATGCATGGTATTTACCACCGACCCTTCAATCTCCGTCACATCATTGGACAAGACCGAGATCAAATCTCCTTTGCGCCGATGATGAAAAAAAGAAATATCCTGTTCCGTCACCTTGAGGTACAAATCCTGGCGTAATCTGTATATCAGACGGCTACGCAATCGATTCAGAATTTTCTGGGCCGCGAAACGAAAAACATTGGCCAATAGAATCGAAATCCCCACGCCGATGCATAAGAAGGCCAAAGCTCCTTGACGGCCATAAACGGCCATAATTCCCTCAAAATAATACCCAAACACATCACGCGCATAATCCACCGACCATCGAAACTCAGGGAAATCACGGGCCACTATAGCCGACGAAGCCATAGCGCCCGCATCGCCTGCTTGCCCCCCCGCTGCGCCAAAAATTAAGTCCAACAACGGAATGAGCAACGTAAAATTCGTCACCCCAAAAACAATCCCCAACAAGGTTAGCAGCAGGTATCTCGACATCGGCGCAGCCAAAGGGCCAGCCATGGCGAGCAGTCTCCAATACGTTTTCACACCAAGTTTAAGAATTTCGGGAGGTCTTATCTTGAACCGCCTTCTCATTTTGTTGCCGGCGCAAGACCGCCAACCTTTGCCGGAGTTCCGCTTCCTTATCGCGGGGACAGACCAAAATGCCGTCCGGAGAGTCCGAAACGATAAAATTCTCAAGTCCGTCAATCAAAGCAATCCGTTGCCCGGTAATGTGGATCATATTATTGTGGGCATCAAAAAGCGCCACCTGGCTCCCGTTCACCGCATTTCCAAAATAGTCTTTCTCATGTTCCCGGTAGATTTCCGCCCAATAGGTTAAATCGCCCCACCCAAAATCACCCAACTGCAAACGTAACCCTTCAGCCTTATCCAGGATACCCTCCCTGAACGAAGCAGATTCGCAACGGGGAAAAATCTTTTCGGCCATGGCCGGCCAACGAGAGCGGTCTTGTGTTTTCTCTAATTCGGCAAAAGCATCTACCAAATCCGGCATCCATCGTCGGTACAAATCCATGAAAGCCTGAACGGAGCCCACTTTGATGCCCGTATACCAGGCAAAATCCCCGGAACGATAAAAAGTATTTGCAAGCTCAGGGGTGGGGTGGGCTGTGAATGTTTTGATCTTATATGCATCGGTCTCCGTTTCAGAATCCGGAACATATTGCACATAGCCGTAATTGGGCTCCGGTCGGGTGGGCTTGACCCCAATGACCTGAATCCATTGCCGTTCCATAGCATGAGCGATGGCCTGATTCAAGGTAGCGATGAACCGTTCTTGATCGGTCACATAGTGATCACAAGGCAAAATGACCACCGGATCGGATGACCCATGGTCCGTGAGGCTCAACAAGCCGTAATACGTTGCCGTTGCCGATTGCTTGCGAATAGGCTCCAACAACAAATGATCATGAGGCAAATCCGGCAATTGCTCCCGAACCAGATCGCCCCATCGAGCTTGGGTAATCACTCGAATTTGCTCTGCGCCTCCACAAAAACTCAAAGCGCGGTCATAGGTGTGTTGCAACATGGTTCGCCCTGTGCCCAGTAGGTCGTAGAATTGCTTAGGTTTGGCCGTACGACTTACCGGCCATAGACGACTTCCACTTCCACCGGCCATGATCAGAACCTGAGAACAACGAACGGGGGAAGGGAAATTTTGCATGTTCAAATAATGCCTTCGCGGAGCAAATCGTGCAAATGTACCACCCCGGCATAGCGTCCATGTTCATCCACAGCCAACAACTGGGTGATTTGATGAGAGCGCATCATCGACAAGGCCTCTACGGCCAAAGCATCCATCGCCACGGTCTGAGGGGTCGAGCTCATCAAATCCTCTGCCGTCAAACCCTGCGTTTCCTTACCAGATTCCAATAATCTGCGCAAATCCCCGTCGGTGATGACTCCTACCGGCTTCCCGGCATCCACCACCGCGGTAGCCCCCATCCGGCCTGACGATATTTCAGTTACCAAAGCCTTGAATCCGGCTTTAGGCGCCACCGCAGGACAAGCATTGCTGGAAACCAAATCCTCAACGCGGAGATACAGCCTTTTGCCCAAGGACCCCCCTGGATGAACCCGCGCAAAGTCTCCAGCACTGAATCGACGCAATTCAATCAAAACCACGGCTAGAATATCACCCCATACCGTCTGCACCGTGGTGGATGTGGTGGGTGCTAGGTTGTGTGGACATGCTTCGGCCTCCACTTGACTGGAAAGGCAGTAATCGCCGGCAGCGACCCCCAAAGCAGAGCCTGCATCCCCGGTGATAGCGACCAAACGTTGCCCGCCGTGGCGAATCATCGGCAACAGAGCCCTGATTTCCGGGGAATTCCCGCTTTGGGATAAGACTATCACCATATCCTCTGGTTGCACCATACCCCAATCGCCATGAACGGCATCGGCAGCGTGCATAAACAGCGCAGGGGTACCCGTTGAATTCAAGGTAGCCACAATTTTCTGAGCAACCAAAGCGCTTTTGCCAATTCCACTCAGCACAACACGACCCCGGCAGGCCAAAATGGCTTCAACCACCCTCACCAACGGCTGTTCCGGAAGTGCTTTGAGAGCTTCTATGGCTTTGGCTTCCAGGTCCAAAACCCTCTGAGAAATTTTTTTGATTAAAGTTGAATCCAAAACGAATTTTCTACGTTACCTTAAATGAACCAAAACAAGGGCCGAACCGGCCTTTTGATTTCACAAAAATACCCTAATTCCTATGGCGGAAGGCCTCGTCGAAACAAACATCTCTCACCAGCTCCGAAAGGCGTTGCGGGAGTTTTTTGGGTTTGACCGTTTCAAAGGCCAACAAGAGGTGATTATCGAAAGCATTTGCGAGGGCCATGACACCTTCGTCATCATGCCGACAGGCGCTGGCAAATCCCTCTGTTATCAATTACCAGCCGTTATTACTCCAGGGACGGCTGTCATCATTTCGCCGCTGATCGCTTTGATGAAAAACCAAGTGGATGCGATCCGGGCCTTTTCTGGCACCGACGGCATCGCTGAATTCTTGAATTCATCCCTCACCAAAGCCGACCTCAAACGGGTGAAAGCCAATGTAAACTCTGGCATCACCAAAATGCTGTACGTAGCTCCCGAATCCCTCGTGAAACAGGAAAACCTGGATTTTCTCCACGACCATCACATCTCCTTTGTGGCCGTGGATGAAGCCCATTGCATTTCCGAATGGGGACACGACTTCCGGCCGGAATACCGCAATATCCGTCAAATGGTCAAAGCCATTGGCAACGTCCCCATCATTGCCCTCACCGCCACCGCCACCGAAAAGGTGCAGAACGATATCATCAAGAATTTGCAGATGTCGAATGCCCGAATCTTTGAATCCTCCTTCAACAGACCCAACTTATACTATGAATTGCGGCCCAAAGTCGATGCCGTCAAGAGCATCGTCCGCTACATCAAAGACAATGCGGGGAAATCAGGGATTATCTACACCCTTTCCCGAAAGAAAACCGAAGAATTAGCCGAAATCCTACGGGCCAACGATATCAAAGCGGTACCCTACCATGCAGGCCTTGATTCGGCTGTTCGCATTAAGAACCAAGATGACTTCTTGATGGAAGAAATCGATGTTATCGTAGCCACCATTGCCTTTGGTATGGGGATTGACAAGCCCGATGTACGATTTGTCATCCACTACGACATTCCCAAATCTATCGAGAGCTATTACCAAGAAACAGGACGCGCAGGCAGGGATGGTTTAGAAGGGGTGTGCATTGCTTTCTACGATCAACGCGATGCCGAAAAGCTTCAGAAATTTATGAAGGACAAGCCGGTCGCCGAGCGCGAAATAGGTAACCTCCTGATCCAAGAAGTGATGTCCCTAGCGGAATCCGGCTTGTGCCGTCGTCAACAAATTCTGCATTATTTCGGTGAAGAATTCGAAGAATCCCTTTGTAATAAAATGTGTGACAACTGCAGAAACCCCCTGCCCACACATACCGTTCTCGAAGAAATGTGTCTGTTGTTACGAACGGTACAATCCTTCAAAAAGTCATTTACCTTCAAACATATAAGCCATTTTATTGCAGGCGAACTCATCCAAGAAATTGAAGATTATGGTCATCAGAAACTAAGTGGTTTTGGAATGGGAAAGGAACGAGGCTTAGCCTTCTGGAAAGCTACCATCCGTGTTGCTCTTTTGCATAACCTTCTTCAAAAGGATATTGAACAATACGGAACTCTCCGGGTCACCTCCAAAACAGCTGCTTATTTGGCAGACCCCCACAGCATCAAGGTCACCGAAGACCATCGCTTGGATGTAATCCGTGACAATGAATTTGAGGGCCAGCGTTCCGACGCCCTTGACAAAGCCCTCCTTGATCAGCTCAAGGATTTACGTAAACGATTGGCCAAAGAGAAAAACCTCCCGCCATATGTCATCTTCCAAGATCCCTCTTTGGAAGAAATGGCCACCATCTATCCCACCAGCCTCAACGAGATGCAACAGGTGGTGGGCGTGGGCCCCGGTAAAGCCCTCAAATTCGGGAAGGCCTTTGTAGAATTGATCGTCCGGTACGTCGAGGAAAACGAAATCGATCGGCCTGCTGATTTCGTGATCAAAAGCTCTGCCACCAAATCAGGCAACCGAATTTTTATCATAGGTGCCATTGACCGCAAACTGCCCCTGAATGAAATTGGAAATAACCGAGGGTTGACCTATGAGCAAGTGCTCGAAGAAATCAAAGGGGTGGTCGATTCCGGAACCAAAGTCAACATCGACTATCACATTCAATCAGCCCTGGACCAGGATATTGTGGGGGAGATTTACCAATATTTCCGTTCAGCAGAAACCGATGATTTACAGTTGGCCTACCAACACTTGATGACCGGGGATTTCACCGAAGAAGAAATTCAATTGGTGCGCATCAAGTTCCTCAGCGAACAAGCACACTAAAGCTAATAATTGCCCTAAATCACCTTGCCACCGACGAGGTTTCGGACAAGGCAGCGAGCATTGTATCGCAGGTAGCCGCCAAATCAAAGCGAGGAGACCATCCCCAATCAGCCCTGGCCTTGCGATCATCGACCCGCATAGGCCATTGATTCGCAATGACTTGACGGAAGTCTGGAGCGTATTGAATGGTAAATGATGGAATTCGATGACGGATTTCGGCAGCCAGTTCTCCGGGCGTAAAATCCATAGCCCCCAAATTGTAAGATGTTCGGCAACGAATATGCTCTGTCGGTGCATTCATCAGCTCAAGAGTTCCGCGAATTGCATCGTCAATGTATATCATGGGCAAGCGGCTATCCTCTTGAAGAAAACACGTGTATTGTTGAGAGGCCAATGCTTGGTGAAAAATATCCACCGCATAATCGGTCGTCCCCCCACCAGGCAAAGTGCGCCAAGAAATAATGCCGGGATAACGCAAGGAACGGACATCGAGTCCATGCACGGTGTGATAATAGCGGCACCAAAGTTCGCCGCTCAATTTGGAAATACCGTAAACCGTTTGGGGATCCATATAACCGGCCTGTACGGCGGGATCGCGAGGGCTTTCTGGACCAAACACAGCAATGGAGCTGGGCCAAAACACCCTTTCAATACCATAACGTAGACTCAAATCTAGAACTGCAATCAGTCCATCCATGTTCAGCTTCCAGGCGGCGTGGGGGTTGGTCTCGCCTTTGGCCGAAAGCATCGCAGCTAACAAGTACACGTGTCGGGGCCTGCTGCGCTCAAAGAGGTCTTCCAGAGCCTTAAAATCTAACACATCGAGGGTTTCGAAGCGAACGAGTCCCACATCACCCCCTGCTTTTAAATCCGTGCACAACAATTGCGATGGATCCATTTTTTCCTGCAGTGCCAAGCGCAGCTCCGAACCTAATTGCCCCTCGGAGCCAAGAATCAGCGTATGCACAGGAGAATACATGGTGAAAAGCTATGCTCAAAGGTACTTGAGAAGAAGTATTTTTGAAATCATTTTCACCGTTCCACTTTCTCTCCTCCGTAACCTTGCCGTAGCCAATCATCTTTCTATAATGAATACTATTCGAATTCCTCGATCGCTATCTTTACTGCTTATTTCGGTGGCCAACGCCATTCTGCATTCATGCTACTACGATAATGAGCAAAATTTGTACGGTGTTCCAGCGCCTTGCGATACTCTCAATGTAAGTTATACCGCAGAAATAAAAGGAATTATCAACGAAAATTGCAAAAACTGCCATAACAATACATCAGCCTCAGGAAACTTGAATCTGGAAAGCGATTCATCAAGAGTTCATAACATTGATTCAATCATAAGTCGAATTAGCCTACCGGCCGGCAATCTCAAAGTCATGCCAACCTCCGGCCCCATGCCTTCTTGTAACATACAAAAAATCAAAGCTTGGCGTAAGCAAGGCCTTTCCATCACCAACTAAGTTTTGATCCGTCTCGTTGGATTTCCACAACAACTTAAGAGGTCTTTTAAAGTTTGTAAACATCGTGCTTCCCTAACAAAAAGCTTATGAATAAAAAAATTACCCTAAGCTCCTTCACACTTTTATGGGGATTCTTTCTAACATTATCCACCTTCGCCCAAGGTACTGGTGGCGGTAACAGTGAAGCGGATTTGTTAGCAGATTTGGCTCCTGAAAGCCCTGTACGAAAATACGCTGCATACACCTTCAAATCCACCCGTATTATCAACACCCATTCCATCGAGAATGTAGCAGCGGGCGTTCTTGAACTTCGAATTATGCACCGCTTCGGGGCTATCAGCGGAGGTTGGTACGAATTGTGGGGCCTTGATCAAGCCGGCATGCGTATGAGCCTTGACTACGGGGTTACCCCATGGCTCACCGTTGGAGGGGGACGAACCAATGTGGGAAAATCTTACGATTCTTTTCTCAAAATCAAAATCCTCCGACAATCCTCCGGCGCTCTCAAAAGACCCGTTTCGGTAAGCCTTGTGAGTGGCGGAATCGCCTCAGCCCTGCGTTGGGATAATCCCGATCGAAAGAATTATTTCAGTTCCAGGCTATCGTACTATCACCAATTGCTTGTCGCTCGCAAAATCTCCGAGGAAATCAGCCTGCAATTCACCCCCACCCTTCTCCATCGCAACTTTGTGGAAAAGCCTGAAATCCCCAATGACCTTTGGGCTTTGGGTACCGGCGGTCGGTTTAAACTCAGTTCAAGGGTGTCGGCCAATTTTGACTACATTTGGTTAACCCAAGCATCTTCTTTGAAGGTTCGCAACAATTTATCGGTCGGGGTTGATATCGAAACGGGTGGACATGTTTTTCAGCTCCATGTCTCCAACGGTCGAGGACTCAACGAAGGTCAGTTTATCGCTGGAAGTTTAGGCAACTGGAATGACGGCACCGTCTATTTCGGATTCAATTTGTCTAGGGTCTTCACCGTGAGGGAGCCTCGCGAGCTCAGAATAATTCGCTAAGCTCCAGCCACTCCCATTCTGCTTTTTCTTCTTCTTCCTGCAAGCCCTTAATGGACATGCCCCATTGTACATAATCTTCCGGTGCAGCACCGACTGAATTGAGCTTTTCCAACAACTGTGATTTTTTGAGACGTATCGCTTCCAAATATTGAGTAAGCTCTTCGTACCGTTTGCTTTGGGCAAAAGTGGGCTTGGAAGGCGAGGTTTTGGGGCGTTTAGCTGAACCTAAATTGGATGAAGAACCCTGATTAGATAAAGATTTAACTTGAGAATCCAGGTTCGAGGGATTGATGGTAAGAGACAAGCGGTAATCGGTATAGTTCCCCGGAAAATTCCGAACCAAGCCTTCCCCTTCGAAGATAAGCAGGTGATCCACAAGGCGGTCCATAAAATATCGATCATGCGATACCAACAAAAGACAACCTTTGAACTTCTCCAAAAAATCTTCTAAAACCTGAAGACTGACCAGATCCAAATCGTTGGTAGGCTCGTCCATAATCAGAAAGTTCGGCTGTGCAATCAACACCAACAACAATTGAAGTCGCCGTTTCTCCCCACCGCTTAGTTTGTCAACCTTGTCGTGCTGCTGTTTGGGTGGAAACAAAAAGCGGTTGAGGTAATCGGCAGCGGAGATCTCGCGCCCGGTGGAGAGTTTGATGTAGTCGGTTACTTCCCTCACCCGGTCAAGCACAATCTGCCCAGGCTTATATGTCAAGTTTTCCTGCGTATAATAACCAAAAACAGTTTGCTCCCCCTTTTCTACAGCGCCCCCATCGGGTCGTAGTTGCCCGGTGATCAAATTAAGCAGAGTGGTCTTGCCCAGGCCGTTGCGGCCAATAATTCCTACACGGTCCCCTTTGACAAAATTGTAAGTAAAATCGCAGATCAAATACCGGTCACCGTAGCTTTTACGAAGATAAGAAATTTCAAGAATTTTACCCCCTAGCGGCCGACCTGCTCGATCCAGTTCCAACTTACCGGTCACTTGCCGATTGGACACTTTGTCTTGCACCTTATAGAATTGATCAATGCGGGCTTTGGACTTGGTTCCTCGGGCTTTGGGCTGCCTACGCATCCACTCCAACTCTTTGCGTAACCAAGCCTTGGCTTTGTGGACATCCGTCGTTTCAATTTGTTCACGAGTTTCTTTGTTCTCCAAAAAAGAGGCGTAATTGCCTTGATGATAATACAATTTACCTTGTTCCAATTCAAACATCCCGTTGCAAACCGATTCCAGAAAATAACGATCGTGAGTAACCAATAACAACGTAGTTTTCTGATTTTTAAGACGATTCTCCAACCATTCAATGGTGTGCAGGTCCAGGTGGTTGGTAGGTTCATCGAGCAAAATCAAATCCGCATCAGCAACCATCAAAGCGGCTAAGGCAATCCGTTTACGTTGCCCTCCGGACAAAGTAATCAAATCCTGTTTGAGGTCCGGGATTTCCAGCTCTCCAAGAAGGCGGTTAAATTCTCGTTGGTATTCCCACAAACCTTGCTCTTCCATCACCTGATGCAAACGATTCATACGGCCCACATCCTCATCGCTCAATAGTTCACGGTCAGTCAAATCGTAATATTCCCGAAGCCAGCGGCTTTGAGGTCTATCGTAATGTAAAATGGCATCCATCACCGCGCCCTGAGTCCCCAACAAAGGGTCTTGCTCCAGGTACGCCACCCGAATCTGTTTGTTGATGCGGACTTCCCCCTGATCGGGGTTGTCCAGGCCAGCGACCATCCGCAGCAAGGATGTTTTGCCACAACCGTTCCGGCCCAAGAGGCCCAACTTTTGGCCTTGATCTAAACCAAAGGATAAATTTTGAAACAAAACCCTTTCACCATGGCTTTTACTGATAGACGCAACCGAGAGTACATTCACGGCACGAAGATGCAATCCTTGGGTTCAATGTCAACCTTTGCGCTGATTTCCTTTCGATGCCCAACCAACGACCCCTCCCATGACGATTTCCCAAACTTGGCTCAAGGCCATTCGGCTTCGAACCTTGCCCTTGGCGGCAGCGGTCATCCTCTTGCCTTCGGGTCTTTTGGCCCTCCAGAACCTCGTTCGGGTACCTGTTGTCCTGCATGCTCTGTTCACGGCCTTTCTCTTACAAATCCTCTCCAACCTGGCCAACGACTACGGGGATGCGGTCAGTGGCGCTGACCGTAACCGCATAGGACCTGTACGCATGGTGGCTTCAGGTCAGATTTCACCAATCGCCATGAGAACCGCCATCATCATGACGGCAGCATTAGCCCTCATCAGCGGCATCCTTCTCATCCTTCCGCTTGCGGAGGCCGACGGGACCCTTGCGGAGGCCGACGGGACCCTTGCGGCAGCCGACGGGACCCTTGCGGAATCCAACGGCGCAAATTTGACCTTTTGGGTCTGGTTGGCCATCGGACTCTCGGCGGTTATCGCAGCTATACGGTACACGGTGGGCGCCAACCCTTATGGTTACCGTAGTCTGGGCGAAGTTGCCGTGGTCGTGTTTTTCGGACCGGTGGCCTATGCCGGTATGCTCACCTTGCACGGACTTTCAATGTCAGCGATGGACTGGGCGCCTGCCATAGGCACGGGATTGTTAGCCGCCTCGGTTCTCAATCTTAACAATTTACGAGATCGAGAACAAGATGCTCAAGCAGCTAAAATCACGTTGGCGGTTCGCCTAGGAAATCATAAAGCTTTGCTATTCCAAACAGCACTGGTCGCTGTCGCCTTGATCGGCCTGATTGGTTATGCATGGTTCCGATCTGTTCCGTTGTTATGGGGATGGTCCCTCATGGCTGTCGCCTACAGCAGCCTCCTTCGCAAAATTTGGCAAGTCCATGAACCCGCTGCATACGATGCCTTTTTGAAACCCACAGCCTTGTATTTGTTCGTCATGGCGTTAATGCCATGGCTTCTCTACTGGCGAATCATAAACTCCTAAGACTCCGCGATTATCCTATGGTTCAAGATCTTCCTCGAACTGCTGAATTGAAGAGCGAAAAAGTCCAGCTCACCTTCTGCCAACCCGCCCAAACATCACGGAACACCTTAATTCATAGAGATATTTGGATTCTGAGTCTAGGAACTTGGAAATCTGAATGCGCCCCTTTGCCAGGACTTAGTCCTGATTGGATTTCAGAAAAGGACTGGGAAAAAGCCTTGAGCATAGCAATACAGGAATTCAATACTAAAATATCAAACCAACTTCCTAATTCAGTCCAAAAAGATTGGGAACCGTGGCTCGATCAATGGCGAATCAATTATCCCTCCATTGCCTTTGGCCTTGAAAATATGTTGCAAAAGATTTATGCTTTTCATAACCCAGAAGACCAAAATCCATTTCCCACCGAGCCAAAAAAAAATAATTCTTCAGAGGATCGACCATGGTTACGGATTAACGGTTTGATATGGATGAACGATTTAACTACCATGCGCAAGGAGGCGATGCACAAGGTGGCTCAAGGCTTCGACTGCCTCAAATTCAAAATCGGCATCCTAGACTGGCAAGCCGAATTGGATATGATCGCAGAAATTCGAAGCGATTACCATCCCGCAAATTTGGAAATCCGTGTGGATGCCAACGGAGCCCTCCATCCCGACCGGGCCGTG
>VHAW01000022.1 GCA_016872225.1 Sphingomonadales bacterium
TTTTCCGAACCACCACGACTATTCTCCTTTGCAAAGGTCAAGTCAATGGCTTGATTAATTTCGGCTTTGGACACTTGCACTTGCTTGAACACCGTCCATCGATCCAGGAAGCCAGAGGTTTGCATCAACAACCAAATGACAGGTTTAAAGAGATATTCTGAAATGTGTAGTGGCAAACTGAACCAACGGGCAACATTCAAAGGGTTTCTTGAAGCATAAACTTTTGGAAACACCTCTCCCGCAAACACAATAATAGCTGTCACTCCGAAGGTTTGAAGCAAGGCGGGGAGCCAAGGCATTCCATGAAAACTTAAAACCTTGAACAACAGATAATAAAATGAAAAAATTATTACTAGATTTACAACATTATTCCCAATAAGTATATTGGCCAAAAGACGTTGGGGATTGGATAAATGCCGAAGGACTCTACGATCCGATGACAAACCCGACTTTCTTAATTGATTCAATTGGATTCGGTTCAGCGAAAAGTAAGCGGTCTCCCCAGCCGAAAACATGGCAGAACATAACACAAAAAAAATGATAAACAAAGACCAGGTACCGATGCCCAAATCAGTGGCCAAAAAAAGTTCTTCCGGGGGGTCGTCCATGGTGTTGAGCGGTAGAAAAAAGACCTATTGGGTTATTAAGGTCAATAAGGCAGATCCGAAGAGTGTTCGGAAGGGGTAGCTGAAGGGGTAGCTGAAGGGGTAGCTGAAGGGGTAGCTGAAGGGGTAGCTGAAGGGGTAGAGGCGGAACTTTGGGCCTCTGCTCGGGACAACAAGACCATTTGGTCACCGATAATCTCGGTGGTGTATCGAGTATGCCCGTCCTTGTCATCCCATTTCCGGGTGGAAAGCCTACCCTCGATATAAATCTGCCCCCCTTTACGGCAAAAGAGCTCGGCAACATCCGCCAAGCCACGCCACAGGACAATATTATGCCATTCCGTCCTCGTCTGCTTGTTCCCGTCCCGGTCTTTGTAGGTTTCAGAGGTCGCTAAGGGAAAAGTTGCGATTTTGGCACCGTTATCCAATACTTTAACTTCCGGGTCCTTGCCAAGGTTGCCGATGAGCATGGCTTTGTTGAGTCCTCCCATATTTCAAAGTTAATTCTTGAGCATACATTTCCAAAGGTCTTGGCATAGGGAATTGTTTCAACTGATCCATCTTTACCCAAACGCCTTGAGAAAGTGCGGGTCGGCGATGGATGGCTCGGATTGTCAAATGAATCGTCAATGCCCTGTGGGAGAGAGCGTGCTTAAGGGTCTGAGAATCCTTCACCGATGCATCGAACTCGACAGACCCTGCACCCAGTTCCTGCGAGGTCTCCACCCTGTAAAACTCGTACAAACCCGCCCAAATCCCATACTCAGGTCGTTTGAACAAGGCTACATACCCCTTGCATACCAAAACGATATAATTCAAGGTCTCTTTGATCACGACGCTCCGACGGGATTTCGCTGGTAATTCTTCTATTCGACCTTCTAGCCTAGCAATACAGCGATCCGACCAAAAACAGTCCACGCATCGAGGATTCTTGGGCGTGCAGAGGACCGCACCCATGTCCATCATGGCCTGGTTGTAATCACCAGGCCTGTTGGTCGAAAGCAAATCGGATGCCATCGTTTGAATCCATCGCATTCCCTCCGGCCGGTCACTAGACTCTGGTGCTCCGAATGCCCTTGACAGAACCCGAATCACATTCCCGTCCACCACCGCCACCGGAACTTCAAAGGCAATGGAAGCAATCGCGGCAGATGTGTACGCTCCTACCCCCGGTAAACGCCTCAAACCTGCTAGGTCACTAGGCCACTGACCCTGATCAACCACAATCTTGGCGGTTTGGTGCATCAAATGGGCTCTTCGGTAATAGCCCAATCCTTGCCATAACCGTAGGATATGCTCCAATGGAGCCCCTGCCAAAGCCTCAATAGTTGGGTAGGCGGCTCGAAAACGAATGAAATAGGGGGTACCTTGCTCTACCCGGGTCTGCTGCAAGAGCACTTCTGAGAGCCAAATCAAATACGGGTCCTTGCTGCCCCGCCACGGCATTACCCGTCGATTAGCATCGTACCATGCCATCAATCTCCTAACCCATAAGGGATTGTGATTCTTTTGCAAAATAAAATAATTTTAACTACCCCCTACTTGGATTGGCTAAACTTCAAGTTTATGACCTATATTTGTGCTCTTTTTGCAAAAAAAACAAAGTGCATTCAACTCCAAAATAACCTCTCAATTCAACCAAGGAACCCTTTATTTCTTTTTTTTTAAAACCCTAAAACCAATATCATGACCAAAGCTGATTTGATCCGCCAAATTGCCGATGAAACCGGAGTCGAAAGAGTCGACGTAGCCCAAAGTATGGAAGCCTTTATTGCCGTTGTAAAAAAATCCCTCAAAGGCGGACAAAGCATTTATATGCGCGGCTTTGGTAGCTTTATCGTTAAGAAAAGAGCCAAAAAATTAGCTCGCAACATTTCCCGCGGCACCACGGTTGAAATTCCTGAGCACTTTGTGCCCAGCTTCAAGCCTAGCAAACAATTCGTGGATTTGGTCCGCAAAGGCCCCAAAAAAGGTCGATAAAACATGAATTCAAGGCCCCTGCTCCTGCTAACCCTCTGCCTTTTGTTGGGGACTACGCTGTGGGTTTGGGGTGAGCGCAGTACCCTTAAACCAAACGGGGAAAGCGACAGCACCGATCAAAGCAATACCGCAGAGGTTCCTGTTGATACACGAGGGATCCTATCGTCCAAAATTCAGAGTCTGGAACAAGAGGATCGAAGCAAATTCCTCCAGGTTCAAGCCTCTTTGGATAGCCTTGCCGATCGTAAAGTTCAAGCCGCTGGCGTTTGGAAAAGTCTCTCCTCGTTTTGGCTTACTCGGGAAGATATGCTAGGTGCTGCCCTTTGCTTGGATTTGGCAAGCGAACTTCATCCAACTTCCGATGATTTTCGCGATGCCGGTCTTTATTATGGCTCAGCGGTTCATTCCCTCCAGGAAGGTGATTCGGCCATCGCGGCATTTTGCCGAAATAAAGCAACTGCACTGCTAGCTAAGGCTTTGGAGAACAAACCCGGTGATTTGGATCTTAAAGCAGATTGGGCTCATGCCCTTGTTCAATCCAGCCCAGCACCGATGCAAGGCGTGCAAGCACTGATGGAAATCACACGCGTTGAGCCTAAACATCTCAAAGCCCATACGCACCTTGCCAAATTGGCTATAGAGAGCGGACAATTCCCCAAAGCGATTGCACGCTTCAAAAATCTCCTTGAATGGTATCCCGGCCTCGGATCAACATATCTTGGACTTGGAGAAGCCTATTTCCGCAACGGAAACAAAGACAGCGCCGTGATCTACCTCCAACAATACCGTGGTCTGGTTCAAGACCCCGAAACTCAACAACAGATAGACAGCTATCTCCGTCAAATTAATCCTTAAACCAACCCCTTATGCCTTGCGGTAAAAAAAGAAAACGCCATAAAATGGCTACCCACAAACGCAAAAAGCGTTTGAGAAAGAATCGCCATAAGAAAAAATAATTCCGGCATAAACCCACGGCGGCTTTACCCCTATATCGGCATGAATAAAAGCCCATAGGGCCCATGGTATATCCATAAGCTTTGGGGCTTGGTGGACACTCTATACTGACCTAGAGGTTTCTTACCGAATTTTCCTAACAGTCCTGAACCTACGAATCAGGAACAAACCCTATTGTTTTGAGTAAATCACTCTTTGTCAGTCATTCCAGTCAAGGTTTTGTCTTTGCCATGACCGAAAATCGCCGTCTCATCGAGTACGGCGAAGAAACCAACGAGAAAGCGTTCCAAGTTGGCGATATCTATTGGGGAGAAATCCGAAAAATCAATCCCTCGTTAAATGCATGCTTCGTGGATGTAGGCGACGAGAAAGACGGTTTTTTGCACTACCTGGATTTAGGCGAACATTTTGGGACCCTACGCAAATACTTGGCCGAATTGAGTACAGGTAAGCGCAAGCCCGGGATGCTTCAACACTTTGACCGTGTCGAAATCCTTCCCAAAGATGGCCAAATAGGTAACTACCTACAGAAAGGCGACCGAATACCCGTGCAAATCACCAAGGAGCCGATCAATTCCAAGGGTCCCAGGGTCACGGCTTCCCTATCTCTGGCCGGAAGATTTTGTGTGGTGTTACCCATGGACAGCGGAGTGTCGGTTTCCCGCAAAATTACCGATGGCGAAGAAAAGAAAAGACTTAAGCAGATTGCATCTCAAAGTCTTCCACGAAATTTTGGGGTCATCATTCGGACAGCGGCCATCGGTGCTGGGGCAGAAGAAATCCAGAGCGACATTCGGGACTTGGTGGACAAATGGAAAGAAATTAGCCGAAAACTCGTTGCCGCCAAACCCAGGGATGTCATTAGCAAAGAAATTACTCGGGTGACCGGCTTACTCAGAGATTTGTTAAGTGATCAGTTTGATCAAATCCAAGTGGACCACCCCGGAATGGCGGAACAACTCAAAGATTATATTCAAAGTATCGCCCCGACCAAAGTCAATTTGGTGCAGGTGTACAAAGGCAAAATAAACATGTTCGAGCATTATGGTCTTGACAAGCAAATCAAAGGATCCTTTGGCACCACAGTCACGATGCCTGGCGGAATCTACCTTGTGATCGAACACACGGAAGCCCTGCATGTCATCGACGTCAACAGTGGAAACCGTTCCAAGAAAGATACCGATCAACAGGAGCATGCCTTGCAAACCAACCTTGATGCCGCCGAGGAAATCACCAGGCAATTACGACTTCGGGATATGGGTGGCATCATTGTCATCGATTTCATTGACCTTCGCTCCTCAGAACAAAGGAAAATTCTCCTGGACAAGATGATCCAACTCATGTCCACCGACAGAGCCAAACACCATATTCTCCCCATGTCCAAATTCGGACTGATGGAAATTACCCGTCAAAGGGTAAGACCTGCCGTTCAAATTTCGACGCAAGAACATTGCCCAATCTGTAACGGGACCGGCAAAATGGGACCAAGCCTCTTAATCACCGATCAAATGGAAAGTCGGTTGGATTACTTGCTACAAAAGAACGGGGAATCCAAAGTCACGGTCTTGGCTCATCCGCATTTGGCGGCCTACTGCAAAGCAGGTTGGCCATCGCTTCAAATGAAATGGTGGTTGAAATACCGTCAATGGATTAGAATAAAAGCCGACAACCAGCGGCTCATGGGGGAATATCGCTTGCTCAACAGCAAAGGCGAAAACATTCCTCTGTAAGGACTCAAACCAGGGACCTTCTCCACCCTCGGCCAAAGCTACGGGAGCTGACCCGTAAGACCGGCGGCATTTGATAGCGTTTGAATTCACTCCGCTTTAACATGCCCAACACGCGGCGCACAAGTTCAGGATCATGGCCACTTCGTATCAGGCCCCCTTCATCTTGTCCTCCTTCAATGCAATCCATTAGCAGTGCATCCAATAAAGGGTACGGAGGAAGAGAGTCCGAGTCCAATTGCCCTGGTCTGAGTTCTGCGCTGGGAGCAGCCAGAAGAATGCTTACGGGGATCCAGTTTTTGAGGGAATTCCAGTAAGCTGCCAATGCATACACTTGTGTTTTGTACAAATCTCCAATGACCGAAAGGCCACCACCCATATCCCCGTACAAAGTACTGTAACCCACAGCTGCTTCACTTTTATTACTGGAATTCAACCACATAGCCCCATACTGATTGGAATACGCCATCAGAAATAAGGCCCTAAGTCGTGGCTGAATATTTTCTTCCGTTAAAGCAGCAGACTGTTCATCCCATTGAGCATTCAGTGTTCCTATAACGGCACGAAAGCTTTCCTCTATTGACAAAATTTGATAGGCAACGCCGTGCATACGGCATAGCTCCATACTATCCTCCACCGAACGCCCAGATGAATAGCCGGAGGGCATCAACAACGCTGTAATATTTTCCGCACCAAGCGCCATCACCGCCAAACAAAGAACCACAGCAGAATCAACACCACCAGATAAGCCAATTACTACTTTTTTCCCGCCGGTCATGACAAGGTAATCCCGAATACCTAGGCACAAGGCCTCCGTGATTTCGCCAGGGTTAAATCGGTGGCCTAGAACTACCTCTCCCTTCCATGGGTCTTGCCTATCGGTGTTTAGAGTGAACGTCGAAACCAAGGTGTTATTGGTCCAGATTATGGTATCGGCACATTGGTTTAGGTCGGTATCCCAGAGTGCGCAAGCAGGTACAAAATTGGGGCATACACCACGAACATCCTTTCCCGGTAAAGTCACCGAAGTCCCTCCGTCAAAAATAAGATCAGCTCGAGCACCAACTTGATTCACATACAAAACCGGAAGGTCCCATCGGTGAGCCGTCGTCTTCAAAACATGAGCGCGGCGTGAAACCCCTTGAATAGAATATGGTGATGCCGCCATATTCAAAATAAATTGAACGTCTTGTCCAAAGGCATCCAACGCCTTTTGGATGGGATCCATAGGATATTTTAAATCAGCATCATGAGCCCAAAGATCCTCGCAGATACTAAGCAGAATTTTCATGCCACCAAATCGAAGTATGCTGCATTCTACGCCTGCTTGAAAATACCGGGACTCATCAAAGACATCGTAATTCGGTAATAGCACTTTGCGCCCTGCCGCGGTCCATTGGTTATCACAAATCCAATACACCGCATTATAGACTGTTCCGTCTTCCCAACATGGTGCCCCCACAAGCGCAGGGATTCTCAGACGACTTGCCATGGACTCCAATGCTAATTTACATTTTTCACGCACTATGTCATCCCGTAACAAATCCATGGGCGGATAACCCACCAAACTCAACTCCGGGAAAACCACCATCGCTGCCCCTCTATCGGCCGCATTGGCAGCAACCTCCAGCATGGCCTCGGCATTGGATGTAACTTCCCCAATCCTAGGGGCGAATTGAACCAACCCAATGAGCACCTCAGAAAGTTAAGAATGCGGAAACCTGCATGGATTGTAACCTTCCCTTAAAATAATCCCCTCGAAATACTTGGCTTAAGGGGTAATCGTAGCGAAGTCCTGTATTTAACCGCATTGCAGAAGGCAACGGGAATTCCCATCCAAAACCTATACCTAACCAAGCGGAGAACAAGGCCAATCGATCATCCTGATCCACAGGTGACCCCGGTATGTTGGTCACTCTGTAAGTTTCGTTGGCCGGATCAAAAAAATCACCGGGCTCGTAACCTATAACCTGCTGACCCTCAAAACTCGCTCTCACCCGAATGTTCCACATGGTCGTTAGTCCAAAGAGGCCATAAGGCGAAGAACCATCTTGGAACTGAGCGCCACCTAAACGCAGCATGAGAGGAATCTCCAAACCCTGCACTCTGTACTGGTATCGGACATCACGCAACACGGTATCCTTTTCCGGAACTCGGTAACGAAAAGAATCCGCCACCAAATTGAAAACGTTGCCCCTAAGCAATGCCCCCGTCAGGAAGGCATATCGGGGAGCAAATGAATGTACAATGTTGATTCCTACCGACCAGCCTAAACCCACTTGGCTGGATAGAATTTGACGATTATCCGTCGATACATAACTGGGTTGAAGCGATGCTTGAAGACCCATTCGTAGCGGTGGTAGGTCAGGCCCGGCCTTAACCTGTGCCAAAGCCCTGCCTATACCTGCGATTCCCAAAAGAAATATCAGAATAAATACCATATCCCAGGAGGATCGGTGGGAGGACCCTTTAAGGAAAGAAATGCTCAGCGGGAAGTTCACGGATGGAAACATCATTAGTTTTGTAAGTTAAACAAGATCTAGCCCAGAAATTTCGAAGACCCATGTCTTGGACCAAAAATAAGACTTACTTACTCCTTATCACCGCCTTGTTGGTCATGTTGTGGGTTGCCTGGAACCTCCACCAAAAGTTGGCCTTATTTGGAAACTCAGATACGCAGTCCCTTCCTTTAAGCCCTGAATTCGAGAGCCATTGGCAGGCTTTTTACCTTGAACAAAAAATTGAAGAGCAAGAAACCTTCGAAGGCTGGCGACAACGGATTTCCAATACAAACCCAAACCTTTGGGACTTTTGGTTAAAACAGCTCCATGGGCTAAGCCCTGAATTGGCTTATTCTTTGCTAAAAGATCCTCCCGTAGATAGCCTAATCAAAGAAGTTACAAACTTTTGGACCTCTTCCAAACCGGAAATAAAGCACGCAAAAGCCTCACTCTTTGATATTCTTTCACGACACCATTCCTTACAAAAATTAACAAAGAAATACCACCTTAATGGATCCTCTACTCAGACCGACTCACCCGACAATGGACTGTATTTCCGAACCGAAAAACCCTTGAAAATCATTGGTATGATAGGCCTTTTTCAGTACCAAACCGCCTTGACCGACTCCACCATTTGGGTCGGCCTTGATATGTTTATGAACGAAAACTACCGGTATTATCCAAGCGTAGAGCATCTTTATCAATATCAGACAAGACGTACCAACCCCTGTTATCTGCCGGTATCAGTTGCCCGAACCCTTGCGGAAGATTGGGTCAAAGAAAACATAAAGCCGGCATCCACACACGAATCTTCCCTGCTTGACCAAATCATTATGGAAGGAAAGATCCTGGCTTGTGTACGCTGGATGCTCCCGGAAGTACATGACAGTTTATTGTTAGGATACAGTTCCGTCCAATGGGATTGGATCCAAAAAAACCAGAATAAAGTTTGGAGAGATTTGGTAAGCAAAGATTTACTGTTTTCAAGAGACCCCGCCGTGGTAACGCAGTATCTCAGCGATGGACCATTTAGCTCAGGCTACCCACCCCAAAGTCCTCCAGCCATTGGTTTATTTTTAGGCGACGTCATCGTCCAAAAATGGCTAAAAAATATTCAAGAACCTGAGTCCCTTCCACCTTGGGAAAGGCTCTTAAAATTGAAGGATATCAAATCGTCAAAAGTACTTCGAGCCTCCGAATACAAAGGAAGAGCTTGATTCCTCTACCGATTTACTTCTACGAATCTTTCGATGTCTTCCCGTTTTCCGAGAAGCACCATGAAATCTGATGCATACAAGATCGTATCAGCCCCTGGGACACCCAGGATATGGTACTCCACTTTGTTCGATCCATCTTCGGTAGCAATCTCGTAAGCCCGCCTCAGGGTAATCAGATTTAATTTGTATTTTGATCGAAGCTCAATTTGAAGAACGGTTTTGTTGCATATGCCTGCAGGTGTTTTAACCTCTACAATCTGGTAATCATCAGGAAGTTGAAAGACATTGACGAGGTTGGGGTTGAGAAGACGACCAGCCACTGAAATTCCGACTTCATCCTCAGGTGAAAGAATTTCTGTCACACCAAGTTTTTCCAAAACTCTTCGCTGCTGTTCGGTGGATGCCCTAGCAATGATGCGCTTAACTCCCAATTCCAGTAATGTTACCGTAGTAAGCAGAAGTCCTTCAAAATCTTGCCCGATGGCCACGACAACGGCATCCAGATCCTGCACACTTTGTTCGCGAAGCAATTTGATATTGGTCGCATCCATATGCACGGCATAGGCCACGTCATCTCTTAGGGCATCAACGGTATGCTGGTCATTATCCATCACGATGACTTCAGCTCCACGTTGCGCCAAAGTCCGGGCGATAGTCGTTCCAAAGCGACCCAGGCCAATTACACCGAAACGGTTTTCCATGATAAGATATTTTGAATATGAGAAGCTATCACGTCCATGGCCCGATCAAAGCCATGAATATTCGTAACGATCAAATCACTGGAGTCACGGTATGGCTCCAGGTAAGCTTTGTAAGCCGGGACCACATGGTGATCCCATTGGTACCGCACCAAATCTTCGGAATACCCTCGCTCGCGGTAGTCCCGTTCAATCCGCCTGGCTAGCATAAGATCTTGCGGAGCATCAATAAAGATACGTAAATCCAAGAGGTTGGCGATTTCTTTGTAATGAAACACGAATAATCCTTCCATGATAATGATCGGTGCAGGTTCCAAGGTATGCTCTGCTGGTTCGGTATCCGGGCGATTAAAAGTGTATTCGCGGATGGTTACCGACTGACCCGCGATCACTGCTTGCAAATCCGCTAAGCAGCGCTGGCGATCCAAAGCCCCAGGCAGATCGAAATTAACCTCGCCACGCTCGTCTTTGGCCTGCATGGGCAAAGGGTAATAGTAATGGTCTTGGGAAATCACACAGAGCTGACCCGGAGTAAATCGAGCAGCCAAAGCCTTGATGAAAGTCGTTTTACCTGAGGCAGAACCCCCAACAACACCAATAAGGTGGGGATGCGAGGTCCGTTTACCAGGAAACATGCAGCAAAACTAACATTTGCAGGCTCAATTCGCCCCCCCTTTGTCCATTGAAACCCTTGAAATCCTTTGGCATCAACGTCCAAAAGGGGGTCTTTTTTCATCACTTGGGCCTGAATACCCCAAAAGGTACAATGCACTCTTCCATGGATACCCCACCATGTTGAAAACTATTTCGGTACAATCCCGCATAGGAATGAAAATTGTTCGGATAACAGAAAAACTGGTCCGAGCCGGCCATGACATAACTGGAGTTTAAATGCTTGCGGGGCAATTGAACCTTTTCGGGATTTCGAATGCTGAACACCGAATCTTCCTGAACCTGAAGGTTACGACCTTCTTTGTACCGAAGGTTTGAAGACATTTCCCTGTCCCCGCTGATGCGCACGGGATCTTCCACCTTGACCATTCCATGATCAGTGGTCAGCACCAAGGTATACCCCCTTGATGCGGCAATTTCCAGGTAATCGAGCAAAGGCGAATGCTCCAACCAAGATCGGGTGATCGAACGATAGGCCGCCTCGTCCTCGGCCAGCTCTTTGATAATATTCATCTCCGAGCGGGCATGACTTAACATATCCACAAAATTATAGACCACTACCTCGAGTGGCTGGTTCATCGCGGACCCCACGCCATCCAGCATCGTCTTAGCTTGGTTAAGAGAAGTTATTTTCTGATAGTTATGGGAGATATTTCGACCGTTTCGTTTCAACCATTCTCCTAACAAATAGGCCTCGTGCATGTTATGACTTCTTTCATCATCATCGGACCACCATCGGTCCGGATATCGACGCACAATTTCGGCAGGGGGCATTCCGGCAAATAAAGCATTCCGCGCATATTCCGTGCTCGTGGGAAGAATCGAATAATACGTATCAGATTCCGCATTTTTGAAAAACGGAGACAAAATTGACTCGATAACTTTGAACTGATCTAAGCGAAAATTATCAATAAGCAAGAACAAAACCTTGGGATACTGATCCAACAAGGGAAGAAGTTTTTTTTGTAACAATTGATGGGAAAGGATCGGAGCAGAAGAGGCACCGGATTGATACCAAGATTCATAATTCGCTTTGATGAAACGAACGAATAATCTGTTGGCTTCCGCTTTCTGCATCGCGAATACTTCTTTCATTCCCGCATCGCCGGACTCTTCCAGGCTTAGGTCCCATTTCACCAATCGCTCATAAAGTTCCGCCCATTGCATCGCATTCAATTGATCGGACATGCTCATGCCCAATGCCCCAAAGTCTTCGCGATACGCCGCAGTGGTTTTCTCTGCAATCAATCGTTTATAGTCCGTGATTTTGATAATAGCTGACAACAATTGCTTGGGGTGAACCGGCTTGATAAGATAATCCGCAATTTTGGAACCGATAGCCTCTTGCATCAGCATTTCTTCCTCACTTTTGGTCACCATCACCACCGGCAACAGCGGGTGCTGATCTTTGAGTTTGGAAAGCACCTCCAGCCCGCTTAAGCCCGGCATATTTTCATCCAGCAAAACCACATCATAATCATTCAACCCCGCCTGATGAATAGCCTCAGCCCCATGATTGACCGGGGTAACTTTGTACCCCTTACTCTCCAAAAATGAAACATGCGGCATCAAGAGATCAATTTCATCATCCGCCCAAAGTATTGAAATGCCCGTCATAACGATGGTTTATTTCCCCTAACGTATAATTCCCAAATCATTGTCTAAATTACCCTCAATTCCATGGGCCATTCCCACCTCACCAACAAAATCCTCAACGACCCCCTGTACGGGTTCATTCGGCTGGAATCACCCCTAATCCTGAACTTGCTTGATCATCCGTTGCTTCAAAGGCTCCGTTATATCAGGCAACTGGGCATGACCTATTTGGTGTATCCCGGCGCTACCCACTCCCGATGGGCCCATGCACTTGGAGCTATGCACTTAATGCAGAACGCATTGGACATCCTTCAGCACAAAGGTTACGGGGTAAGCCAGGACGATCGTTTAGGCGCCTTGGGCGCCATCTTGATGCATGACCTGGGTCATGCCCCCTTCTCCCATGCCTTGGAAGGTTTTCTTATTAAGGATATGCCGCATGAGGAAATTTCTTTGCTCCTCATGCAGGATCTCAATCAAGCCATGGACGGGGCCTTGAACAACGCCATAGACATCTTCGAAAACCAACACGAATTACCCTTCCTTCACGAGTTGGTGAGCTCCCAACTGGATATGGACCGTTTGGACTACCTGAGCAGGGATAGTTTTTTCACAGGAGTGACCGAAGGTATTATTGGAGTAGACCGCATCCTTCAAATGCTGAACGTGCATCAAGGCAAATTGGTGGTAGACCGCAAAGGGGTTTACAGCATAGAGAAATACCTGATGGCTCGGAATTTAATGTATTGGCAGGTCTATTTGCACAAAACGGTATTGTCTGCAGAATACTTGATGGGCCATATCATACGTCGAGCAAGAGAATGTCGGATAGCTGGCTTGAACATTCAAATTTCGGAGGACCTTGCCATATTCTTAGATAACCCGCCTGATTCAAACGATTTTCGAAACAATCCTGAACTAAGAAGCGCCTATACTCGCTTGGACGATGCCGAAATCATGGTTCACCTCAAAACCTGGGCCAAGGCTTCCGAACCCCTGTTGCAACACCTCTGTGGACAATTGATGAACCGCCAACTATCGCGTGTTACATTCAGTTCCGACGAGCCTGACCCAAATCGCATTCACGAAGCAGGCCTCCAAGAGGCCCGTCGATTAGGCCTTGATGATTATGCTATTCCCTATTTGGCCCATGCAGGGATTGTTCAGAACGCCGTTTACCGCCCCGACCATCAACCTATTCTGATTCAGGACCGCCAACGAAAGATCCAATCCTTGGGGGCCCTCAGCGACCATGCCTATTGCGTGGACTTACTAGCCGAACGGAGGCAATACACCCAATACCTCCCCAAGACTGAAAGGCCTTGAGGACCTCAACCTTGGGAGTCCCATCCCGAGGAATGCCATCCTAGGTGGCCCATCCATGGATAATTGTGCGGATATTTGTCGGATTATGATAAAATTGCAATGCAAGGAAATCGCTGCCCTTGTGGGTGGAGACTGCCTGGGTGATGAGACCCGCGTGATTCAGAGCCCGGCCAAAATTGAAGATGCCGGAGCACACCAAATTTCTTTCCTTGCGAATCCCAAATACTTGGTTCACCTGGATCAGTGCCGTGCAGGTGCTCTCATAGTGGATCATCGTTTGGAATTACCCATTATTCCCCCCCAAACCACCATCATCAAGGTTTATGACGCTTATTTATCCTTCGGTCTGGTCCTGCAAGCTTTTCAAAACGAGCCATCCTACGATGCAGGAATCCATCCCCAGTCCATAGTAGACCCTACAGCGAGTGTAGGGGAAAATGTGGGTATAGGTCCTTATTCCGTGATTTCCCGAAATTCAAACATCGGCACAGGTTGCCGGATAGCCTCCCAGGTGTATGTGGGTTCCGAGGTTAGCATCGGTGAAAATTGTATCCTACACCCTGGCGTTCGGATTTTGGACGGTTGCCGCATCGGTGACCGCTGTGTTCTGTATTCGAATGCAGTGATTGGTTCGGATGGCTTTGGCTATGCACCGGACAAAGACCTGGTTTATGCCAAAATCCCACAAACCGGGATTGTGGTCTTGGGCAATGATGTAGAGGTCGGGGTCAATACCACCATCGATAGAGCGACCATGGGGGCCACAACCGTTGGTGACGGCTGCAAAATTGATAACCTTGTTCACCTTGCCCACAATGTGGAATTGGGTCCCCATACCGTTATTGCTGCACAGACCGGTATTTCGGGAAGCACCAAAATCGGAGAAAAATGTGTTTTTGGCGGTCAAGTTGGTGTCGCAGGCCATATCCAAATTGCCGCAGGTTCTCAAATAGGAGGACAAACCGGGGTCACGCATACCATCGAAGATGCCAACCGCAAATGGAATGGCACCCCCATTATGCCCTACATGGATAATCAAAGATCCAATGCCATCTTCCGCAAACTTCCTCAAATAGAATCCGACCTGAAGGCTGAAATCCAAACCCTGAAAGCAGCCTATTTGGATTTGGCCCATGAACTGGAAAAGGCCAAAGCCCAACAAGCCTAAAGGACAATTCGGATCATGAAAAAACCTTTATCCGTACTTCAAAAGACCATCGCTCAACCCGTTACGATGGAGGGCGTGGGATTGCACACTGGATCGTCCGTGATTGTTCGGTTCGTCCCAGCACCGGAGCATACCGGCTTCGTTTTTCGCAGAACTGACCTAAATCCCGTTGTGGATATCCCGGCCTTGGCCGAATACGTTGTAGAGACCAGCAGGGGGACCACCTTGGGGCGAGGTGATGCCAAAGTTCTTACGGTAGAGCATGCCCTTTCTGCGCTTACCGCGATGGACCTGGACAATGTTATAGTGGAGCTCAATTCCCCAGAAATCCCTATTGGGGATGGTAGCGCTTTACCGTTTATTCGTACTTTGCAAAAAGCTGGTATCGCAGAACAAAAGTTTGAGCGGGAGTATTTTGAATTGAAAGAACATTTTCATTTTGAAGATGAAATCAAGGGTACTGAGATAGATTTATTTCCCGATTCAGATTACCGCATCTCGGTCCTCATTGATTTTGATTCCAAGGCCTTGGGCAGACAGCATGCACGGATGGATTCCTTGGAATCTTTTGCCAAGGAAATTTCCCCGTGCAGAACATTTTGTTTTCTCCATGAGTTGGAAGAAATGTACAACCATAAACTGATCCAAGGAGGCGACCTTAACAATGCCCTTGTTTTTATCGAAAACCCTGTTGCTAAGAAGCATTGGGGCCATCTTCGGGAAATGTTTGGACACCCAGACCTACAATTTCAAAGCGCAGGAGTGCTCAATCATCGTAAGCTGTATTTCGATAACGAGCCTGCTCGGCATAAATTACTTGATGTCGTTGGTGACTTTACTCTAATCGGACGCAGGTTGAAAGCCCACGCCATAGCCCACAAGCCCGGCCACAGTTCCAATACAGCCTTTGCTTTAGCCTTCCGAAAATACATGCTCGGCAAAGAAAGCCCCAAACTAACGAAGGATTCCCTAAAGTCTGCACCAAAGCAAACCGTCTTTGACTCTGCCCAAATCATGCAGTTCCTGCCGCATCGATACCCCTTCCTGTTGGTGGACAAAATCGTTGAGATTTCCGAACAACATGTCGTAGGTATCAAGAATGTCAGCATCAATGAAAATTTCTTTCAAGGGCACTTCCCGGGTAATCCCGTTATGCCCGGTGTTCTGACCATCGAAGCCTTGGCTCAGGCCGGTGGGGTCCTTTGTCTAAACCTTATGGATGACCCCGGGGGATATTGGACCTACTTTACGCGCATCGACAAGGTTAAATTCAAAGGGAAAGTATTCCCAGGAGATACCCTGGTTCTCAAACTAAAGTTAATAGAACCCATTCGTCGCGGAATTTGCCGGATGGAAGCCCAAGCCTTTGTCCAAGACCAAAAGGTCGTGGAGGCCGAGCTAATGGCTCAGCTGGTTCGAAAATCATGAACAAACTTTCTAATATTGATCCCAAAGCCAGGATTGGAAAAGGAACATTAGTCTCCCCTTTTGTAACCATCGAAGACGATGTCATCATTGGGGATAATTGTTGGTTAGGCCCTGGATGTTCTATAATGAAAGGTGCACGAATTGGGGACGCGGTCCAAATTTTTCAAGGAGCCGTCATCTCAGCGCCACCGCAGGACCTCAAGTACCGAGGCGAACCAACCTTAACAAGGATTGGTGATCGCACGATAATTCGAGAATGTGTGACCATTAATCGAGGGACCACCGATAGAAATGAAACCGTTGTGGGGAGAGATTGCCTACTCATGGCCTATACCCACGTTGCTCACGATTGCCTGCTGGGCGATCATGTCATTATGGCCAATTTGGCCACCCTTGCTGGTCATATCACCGTGCATAACTGGGCCATTTTGGAGGGCTTGGTTGCGGTGCAACAATTTCTAACCATCGGCGAACACAGCTTTGTTGGCGGGGGATCCCTGGTTCGTAAGGATGTCCCCCCCTTTGTGAAATGCGCCAAGGACCCCTTATCTTTCGCAGGGGTTAATGTAATCGGACTTCGTCGACGTGGTTTCAAAGAAGATGAAATTCGATTGATTGAAGACGTATATCGCGTTATTTATGTTCGAGGTTATAACATTACACGCGCTATCGAACAAGTCGAAGTGGATATTGCACCATCCAAACTCAGAGATCGCATTTTGCAATTCATTCGGCATTCCAATGCCGGTGTGATTCGCGGAATGATCGAATAAACCATCACCTACCCCGCTTCATGCCTGTCTTGCAACTTGAATCAATCGGCAAGCAATTTCGAGGTCATTGGCTCTTCAAAGACCTGAACTTGTGGATTGAACCAGGGTCAGGCCTGGCCATCACCGGGCCGAATGGAAGTGGCAAATCCACTTTACTCCAGTGTCTCGCCGGACTTGTAAGCCTGGACACTGGGCAAATGAAATGGAGCGAATCCCCAATAGGCCGTCCAGCCATGGCTTCTCCAACTATAGAAATTCCGGGCGAGTTTACCCTGACCGAGATGCTTGAATTTCATTTCACCATCAATCCTATGCTTGCAGGTTACGATGCATTGCAAGAGCTCGATTCTTCGGGCCTAAGGGCTACCCCACCTTTACAAATCCGTCATTTCAGTTCAGGAATGTTACAAAAGCTACGCCTTGTCCTGGCCACTCTCAGCGATTCATCCCTGTTACTGTTAGACGAACCGTATAGCCATCTCGATGCGCAT
>VHAW01000023.1 GCA_016872225.1 Sphingomonadales bacterium
GAGCAATGGGAAGACACGTTGGACCGCAACCCGGGTTGACTTGGTCTTTGGGTCCAATTCCATTTTGAGGGCCTATACGGAGTTCTACGCTCAAGACGATAACCACGAACAATTTGTTCGGGATTTCATCAAGGCCTGGGTCAAGGTCATGAACGCGGATCGCTACGATTTGCGATAGCCAGGTTTATCTGCCCTCGCCGCTAGGAACTTGAACGCCTGTCAATATCATTTTGGAGTAGCGGTTCATTGATTGCATTCCCTTCACGAAGATCAGATTCAAAATCAATTGTTGCAACAACAAAGAGATCATCCGCAGACCAACGCGTTAGGGAATTTGACCTTGAGGTTACCCGCCCGTTTGGTTCGATACCTGGGCGAAAAAGCCGGTTGGGATGACCACAAGCGTTGGTCGGAAATTAGTCGTAAGGATGTCAATCGGTTGGCTGTCCGCACTGGGGATGGCAGGGGGGAAGTCCTAGCTAATTTAGCCCATGCTGGAACTGCGTTCCTGGCCATTTTTATTTTAGGATTTCGCCGAGGGATTGTCCTCGCTGCGCTCGGACTCCCAGAGGGGGGACTTAGTATAATCCCCGCGAATCGTCGGCTTTGCCGACCGTTTTGGTCGGTGGTCCTTTTGGAAACAAGTTTCCTTCATCCCACCAAACCAAAAACAGTCTTTTCGGGCCGATTTGTTTGGGATGCGGAGAGAGAGGGATTCGAACCCCCGGACCTGTTACAGTCAACGGTTTTCAAGACCGCCGCAATCGACCACTCTGCCATCTCTCCGCCGCAAATGTACAGGTAAAAGGGCTTGAGAGCCTTTTCAATCGCCTTTTTGCGGAGAGTGGGCGGTGAGGTGGAGGAAGCGAAGGATAAGAAAGATAGCCGATAAGAGGAGGCCTCCGGCCAAAGCGACCCACATTCCGTACAGGCCGTAGGAACTATTCATGACTAGGTAAGTTCCCAGGGGAAGGGCCACGATCCAATAGGCCACAAGGACCAACAGCGTTGGTATTCGCTTATCCTCCATTCCCCTGAGCAGACCAACGCCCAGGGCCTGCAGGCCGTCCACGAGTTGGAAAGCGGCAGCAATCAGGAGCAGGGTAGAAGCTGCGCGAAGGACCACGGGGTCGCTTATATAGAAAGCGGGGAGTTCTTGGTTCCATATCACAAAAACCAAGGCGCAGAGACTCATTAAGGCAACGGTAATGCCCATAGCGACCCACCCGATGCGCCGAGCCAATACGAGATCCCCCAGTCCCCTGGCGTAGCCGATGCGTATAGAAGCCGATGCGGAGAGGCCAACCGCCACCATAAAACTCATAGAGGCGATGTTAATCGCTACTTGATGGGCCGCCAAGGCTTCGGCACCCAACCAACCAATGACTATGGCCGCACCGGCAAAGGCCGAGGTTTCAAAAATGTACTGAAAGCCCGAACTCAGACCCAGAAATAGCATGCGAATCAAAGGCTGAATTCGGATAAATCGGGGACTGAAACGATGGGTCCAAAAGCCCCTTAAGTCACGGTGGGTCAAAACATAAATCATCATGGCCAAGGCCATAACCCAGCGCGCAATAACCGTGGCCCAAGCAGCGCCTTCTACCCCCAAGGCGGGAAAGCCCCAAAGACCAAAGATCAAAAGGCTGTTCAGACCTGCATTCAAAGGAATGCTCAAAACCGCAATCCAAAGCGCTGGCTTCATCCACTCCAGACCTTCGATAAATTGCCGAAAAGCCTGAAACAACATGATGGGCAAGAAGGAATACCCCAAGGCCTGCAGGTACCATCTTATCTGTTGTTCGACTACCGGTTTTTGATTCAAAAGAGATAGCCAAGGAAGTCCAAGCATCAAGAGTCCCTGCATGAACAGTCCGGATAGTAGGCAAACCCAAAAACCGTGCAATAAAACCTCACCACCTTCCGCCTTATCGCCTAGACCCCGGGCATGGGCGCTTAGGGTGGACACGGCCAGTGAAAGGCCTATCCCCAAAACCAGCAAGACATTAAAAATCCCCACACCCACTGAAACCCCGGCCAGGGGAACCGCCCCCAACCGCCCGACCATCACCGAATCCACTATCGATAAAGCCATGTGGCTCATTTGACCCAAAATAATAGGCCATGCCAGGATCCAATGGTCCCAAAGCAGGGTTCGGTTGGTAGGAATCACGACCTTAATGGGCAGAAATGCGGCGAAGGTAGCGAAAGTCGGGCAAGTTCAGAGGGCTGACATACCAACCCGTCCAGCCGTTTTGAAGAACATGCTGCATTTGGTCATAATACAAGGCTAAATAAGGGCGATCGCTTTGCATGAGTGAATCCATCCGGCGGTACAAAACTTTACGAAGCATGGGATCACTTTCTTGTAAACTTTCAAGGTAGAGGCGATCATAATCGGAGTTACGATAGCAAGTATAATTAGGACCGTTGGGCACCGAGTACGGGCTGTACCCAAGAGCGAGATAATTCTCTGCATCCGGATAATCGGCGATCCAGCTGGCTCTGAACATGGTTGCTTCTTGACCACTGATCATTTGTCGAAGGGTTGGACCTTGACTTACCCGAATTTGAATTTGAATGCCAAGCGGTGCCCATTGGCTTTGCAGAAATTGGGCCAAGTCCGTATACGAAGGGTTGGTTTCCAAAGGTAACCGAAGAGGGCGGTCTGGACCGTATCCCGCTTCTTGCAAGTATTTGATGGCCAAATCCTTGTCGTAGGGATCGCAGTGCAATGGTGAGGTTTCCAGGGAACTTGAATCAAAGCCGGGCAAACCGGGCGGAAGCAGTCCACCAAAGGCTGGGTATCCGACACCACGGCGAAGGGCCCGAATCAAGGTGCGACGATCGGTGCCGTGATGAAGCGCTTTTCGGATACGGTGATCTTGCAAGGCGGGGTGCATAGCTTGGGCTGAAGGATTCATCAGGAATCCTATGTATTCGGTGTTGAGATACGGACCTTTAATCAATTGAAAGGTGTTACGAAATTCAGGTTTCAAGTCTTTGCCATAGCCCATCAGATAGCGCTGGAATGCCGCCTCCCAACCCCAATACACATCCAGTCGACCTTGGAGGAAGGCCATGGCTGCGGTGCTTTTGTCGGCCATAAAATGAATCTGTATAGCGTCGAGATAGGGGAGTTGCTGCCCATCGAGGTCCTTTTCAAAATAAAGTTGGTGCCTGTGCAGCACGAGGCTTTCGCCCTCTTCCCAATAGACCAAACGAAACGGGCCTGAACCTACTGGATGCGAGCGAAACTCCTCCCCATAATGCCTCACCGCCTCCGGTGCAACTACCGAACAATAGCCCATGCTGAGCAAGCCTAACATAGGGGGAAATGGCGAGCGCAGATGAATTTCGAGATGCATCGAATCGGTTACTACGATTCCAGTTGGGGCAAGCCTATCCCGGAAGATCCAAGCACCGGGCGAAGCGGTGGCTCGATCCATAAGACGGTTGAGCGAGAACGCTACATCCTCGGCCCTCACCATGCGGGTTCCTGCCAAACCATTTCGACCGAGGCAGGCATCAGGATGAAACCAAACCGAGTCCCTTAGGGTAAATCGGTAAATCAATCCTCCGGAATCCACGGACCAACGCAAAGCCAAGGATGGAATGGGTTCTTGACCATGATTCAATTCCACCAATCGGCTGTACATGAGCCTGGCCGTCCAGTTTCCAGCCTGATCCCTTGCATGGACGGGGTCTACGCTAAGCAAAGGGCTTTCTTGGTTGTAGTGAAAAACCTCGCCATTGGGCGCGGGAGATACACAGGCCGTTAGAAGTCCGCACCCCAGGAACCCAACGATCCAATGCGTCAGGTCCCGAATCGTGGTTGTATCTTTGAACAGCATAGGCGGGGTAAATTTACCTTTGTTCTATCATCGAGGACCTTCAACCGATCCATAAGAACCAAAGCATTCTATTTTCAGATTTTCATGGGTAAAATCATCGCTGTGGCCAACCAGAAAGGGGGAGTGGGTAAAACTACCACCGCAATCAATTTGGCGTCCGCTTTGGCCATCCTGGAATACAAGGTGCTGATCATCGATGCAGACCCTCAAGCTAATGCGACCTCCGGACTAGGGACCGATCCCAAGACGGTGAAGGCCGGAATTTACGAGTGCCTTGTCAACGGACTCAGTGTCAAGGAAACGTTTATACCCACCCAGGTTGAAAGGCTATGGATGCTGCCATCTTCCATCGATTTGGTGGGCGCAGAAATTGAGATGATTAATCGTCCCCAAAGGGAACGTATCCTCGAAAATTCATTGGAGGGCATACTCGACTCTTTTGATTTTGTGATCATTGATTGCTCCCCATCCCTGGGTTTAATCACCATCAATGCCCTCACTGCGGCGAATTCCGTCATTGTTCCGGTTCAATGCGAGTACTTTGCGTTGGAAGGTTTGGGTAAGTTATTGAACACGATCAAGATTGTGCAGAACCGATTTAATCCAGATTTGCGGATCGAGGGAATACTATTGACCATGTACGACGGAAGGTTGCGTTTATCCAACCAGGTTGCCGAAGATGTTCGAAATAATTTAGGACATATGACTTTCGATACCATTATCCACCGTAACACTCGACTTAGTGAAGCACCCAGTTTTGGTTTGTCGGTTATTCATCACGATGCCGCCAGCAGGGGTGCCACCAATTATTTGCATCTTGCCCGCGAAATTCTCCAAAAAAACAACTATACCCAAGTGGCCGAAGAGGATCGCTACTTGAATGATTGATATGGCTGCAACCCCCAAGAAGCTTGCGCTAGGTAGAGGCTTAAATGCCCTTCTTTCGCCCGAAGATCAAGAAGTATTGCAACAAGCGGTACGCGAAGGATTCATTCCTTTGGAACAGATCAAGGTTAATCCCTTCCAGCCCAGGGATCAGTTTGATCAGCAGTCCCTTGACGAACTTAAACAATCCATTCAGCAATTGGGGATCATTCAGCCCCTGACCGTACGCAGGGTTGGTCCCGGTTCGTATCAATTGATTTCGGGAGAGCGAAGGCTAAGGGCGGCCCGACTTCTAAAGATGACCGAAGTTCCGGCTTATGTGGTGGATACGGGGCAACAGGGCATGATTGAAATGGCCTTGGTGGAGAATCTTCAGCGAAAGGATCTCAATCCTATCGAAATAGGCTTGGCCTTGGCCAGGCTTCAGGAAGAATGCAACCTGAATCAGGATCAAATTGGGCTCAGGGTGGGTATGTCCAGGCCGAATGTGAGCCATTACATTCGTATGATCAAATTGCCGCCGGACATCCAATGGGCGATTCGAAACGGGGAATTAGAAATGGGGCATGCCAAAGTCTTGGCCGGCATCACCCCGATTGAAATTCAGTTGGACCTTACCAAACGCTGCCTTGCCGGCCGTTGGAGCGTAAGAACCTTGGAATCAGCCGCCAAAGCTATGGTTGAGAAACGACCGATTTCTGGTTCAGCATCAGGGTCTACTCCATCAGCATCGGGCGCCTACCAGCAGATTCAAACTCGTTTAAGCAGACATTTTGAAAGCCCTACCCGGGTTCAAGTTCAATCCAAGGGCCAAGGCGAAATTCGTATCCCTTTCACCGATACCGATGACTTGAATCGGTTGCTGGATTTGATTTTTGATGGGACGCTTTAGGGCTAAGTTACTGTGGTCCTTGTTGATGGGTTTCTGGGTCCCTTCTTTGACCTGCGTTGCCGAGGATGGGAAGGATAGCGTGTATCTTATTTCACCGTCCAAAGTGACACTGCGCGCGGCCTTGCTTCCCGGTTGGGGTCAAGTTACCAACCGTGCCTATTGGAAAGTGCCTGTGGTCTGGGGCGGCCTGGGTTTTATGATCTACCAAACTTCGCAAACAGCAGATCTGTACCTAACTTACCGCAACGCCTACCGGAATCGGACCGATGAAGACCCCACCACGGTGGATCCCTTTGAGGGCAAGGATACTGATGCATCCCTTATCCAAAAGAGAAATTTTTTAAGAAGGAGCAGAGATGCCTATATATTGCTAAGCCTGGCAGCCTACGCCTTGCAGATTTTGGATGCCCATGTGGATGCTCACCTCAAAGCCTTCGATCGTTTGGATTTCAGTTTGGCTCCTGCATCACCGAACTCATGGACTTCCAATCCATCAACAAGCAACCTGCTTCACCCTGCACCAGCACTCTTTTCCTCTGTCCATTCTTCTGCTTGGGCCAGCAACGGGGGATATTCTTTGACATTAAGCGTTCGTTTTCGTTTCTAAACCAAACACAGGTAAAATATGAACCTGGTCTTTTTGGGTAACGGGAAATTAGCGCAGGTGACGATGGAAATCGCACAAGAAAGGGGCCATCAAATCGTTGCGGTTTATGACTCCGCTCGCCCCATGGTTGCGCCGCTCTCCAAAGATGGGGTGGATTTGGTTTTCGAAATGAGTCGGCCCGAGTTGGTTTGCCATCACGTCCTTGCGGTATTGGAGGAAGGGCTACCTGTGGTCATTGGGACCACCGGTTGGTACGAACGAATGGAAGAACTCAAAGACCATTGTGTGCGTTTGAACGGTAGGGTGTTATGGGCATCCAACTTCGCGCCTGGTGTACAAATTTTCAGGAGGCTTGGCCGGAGCCTTGCCGGTATGTTGGATGCCTTGCCTGAATTTAGGATTGAGCTGCATGAGTCGCATCATCGGGAGAAATTGGATAGCCCTAGCGGCACAGCCATCCACACGGCCAATGACTTGCTTTCGTCGTCCACTCGGTTAATCCGATGGGTGCCAGAACCTTCCGACGATCCTCGTGAATTGCCGGTCATAAGCCATCGCTTGGAAGGTGAGGTAGGAACCCATACGCTGATGGCCCAAAGTGATTTCGAATTGATCTCGCTGGAGCACAAAGCCAATAACCGCAGGGCTTTCGGGCTAGGGGCTGTCCTTGCCGCAGAATGGCTGCAACAACGCCAAGGATTCTTCCGTATAGACGATTGTTACGAATCCTTATGGGGTTCCGCGCAATGAATGGAGTGGAGGCAGGGGAGAGAAGCCGATTGCACCAAAGGCTATCCAAACAAGTTTGGTTTCCTTGAGGGGGGAATTTTGCCGAGGTGCCTGTATGCCCTTTCGGTAAGTTCACGGCCACGGGGGGTACGTTTTAGATACCCTTCTTGAATGAGGAACGGTTCGTACACTTCTTCGATGGTTCCCGCTTCCTCGCTCACTGCGGTGGCGATGGTGTTGAGCCCCACCGGTCCGCCCGAAAACTTTTCGTAAATGGTTATCAAGATCCGATTATCCATTTCATCAAGGCCATGATGATCCACCTGCAAAGCGTCCAGTGCCATCGACGCAATTTCTTGATTAATAATACCTTGACCTTTGATTTGAGCAAAATCTCTGGTCCTTCGTAACAAGGCATTGGCTATCCTTGGGGTGCCTCTGCTGCGTCGAGCAAGTTCCGATGCGCCCTCCTCTTTGATGGGGACACCCAAAATGGTAGATGACCGGGAAATAATCTTAGCCAGCAGATTGGCATCGTAATATTCCAAACGGGCATTGATGCCAAACCGAGCTCGCAGTGGAGCAGTGAGTAAGCCGGATCGGGTGGTTGCGCCCACCAGCGTAAAGGGTTTCAACCCTATTTGGACCGAGCGGGCGTTAGGTCCGGTATCAATCATGATATCAATGCGAAAATCCTCCATGGCCGAATACAGGTATTCTTCCACAACTGGGCTGAGCCGATGAATTTCATCGATGAAAAGGACATCTCCGGCTTGAAGGCCCGTAAGAAGTCCGGCCAAATCCCCGGGTTTCTCCAAAACAGGACCACTGGTAATACGGATTTGGGCTTTCATTTCGTGAGCAATGAGGTGGGCCAAGGTGGTTTTGCCTAGGCCTGGGGGACCGTGCAACAGGACATGGTCCAAGGCTTCCTCTCTTTCCAGGGCCGCTGCCACAAAGACCTTGAGGTTTTCCATGACTTTGGCCTGACCAGCAAAATCCTCGAAAGTCTTGGGCCTAAGTTGAATTTCCTGTTCTTGTTCAGGCCGAATCGATTCCGGTCCCTCGGCATCAAGATGAGGATTGCGCATGACCAAATTTACGGCCATGCAGCCTGTGACTGCATTGTAAGCAAAGGAATTATGAGTAAATTGCGTGCTATGGCATCCGACGCATTGGTTATCGTTCCCACCTACAACGAGAAGGAGAATATCACAGCCTTTCTGACCAAAATTTTGGGACTTGTCTATCCTTTCGAGATTCTGGTGGTGGATGATGGGTCACCGGACGGAACTCAGGACTTGGTGCGACAAGTGATGATGCAACACCCCGGTCGGGTTCACCTCTTGCCCAGAGCCAGCAAAATGGGGTTGGGCACAGCGTATATCGCCGGGTTCCAGTGGGGACTCAAGCGGGATTACCAGTATTTTTTTGAGATTGATGCTGATTTTTCGCATAATCCCGAAGATCTGCTTCGTTTGTACGCCGCTTGCCGCGAAAACGATTGTGATTTAGCCATTGGTTCACGATATGTTACTGGAGTCAATGTGGTCAATTGGCCGATGAGCAGGGTGATGATGTCCTACTTTGCTTCTCGTTATGTACAGTTCATCACCGGTTTGCCGGTGCACGATGCTACGGCTGGGTTTAAATGCTATACAAGACCTGTGCTTGAGAAAATTAACCTCCATCAAATTCGCTTTATCGGATATGCTTTTCAGATTGAAATGAAATTCAAAGCTTGGATGGGGGGCTTCAAAGTCAAAGAAGTGCCCATCGTTTTCACCGACCGAACCCTTGGGACCAGCAAGATTTCAAAAGGAATAATACAAGAGGCTGTTTGGGGGGTCATCAAATTACGGTGGTGGGCTATTTGGGGAATGCCTAAGGCGTACAATTACTGAACCGCAACCTATTATTAGGCCATGCAGGAGTATTTAGACGAATTGTTGAACCATGCCGGACAATCCTGTATGTTCTTGATTGCAGGCCCATGTGTGGTGGAATCGGAAGATTTATCTCATGAAATTGCGGAAAGGATTCAAAGTCTTTGTGTCGAGCGTAATATTTTATTTATTTTCAAAGCCTCTTATCGCAAGGCCAACCGTTCTTCGGCGAGTTCTTTTACTGGGATAGGAGACCACGAAGCCTTGAGCGTTTTGGGTCGCATTCGTGAACGCTACAGTTTACCGACGCTCACCGATATTCACAAAGTTGAAGAAGCTTCGGTAGCGGCAGCTTTTGTGGATGTGCTTCAAATCCCAGCCTTTCTTGCCCGCCAAACGGATTTATTGGAAGCCGCTGCTCGTACGGGGCGTTGGATCAATATCAAAAAAGGTCAATTTATGTCCGCTGGCTCCATGAAATTTGCGGCTGAAAAAGTAACCCGATTGAAGAATAATCGTATTTGGCTTACCGAAAGAGGAAGTCAATTTGGTTACCACGATTTGATAGTGGACTATCGATCCATTCCTCGTATGCAAAGTCTGGGATATCCTGTGGTCGTGGACATCACCCACTCCTTGCAGCAACCCAATCAAGAGAGCGGGATCACTGCCGGTACTCCGGAATTTATTGAGACCATCGGGAAGGCCGCTATTGCATGCGGAGCCCAAGGTATTTTTCTAGAAACCCATCCCAATCCCTCCAAAGCCCTATCGGATGGCGCCAATATGCTTCCGTTGGATCAATTGCCTCGTCTGTTGGATCGCCTTATGTTGTTGGACCGTACTGTTCGCACTTTTGTCGACTAACGTTCGACTATTAGCGTAAAATTTTGATCTGAGTTCGGCGATTGAGTGTTCTGCCTTCTGGCGTTGTATTAGTAGCGATGGGCTGCGTGGATCCATATCCCACCGCGCTTAATTTACTTGCTTTACAGCCTTGACGAATAAGGGCTTGTCGCACCGCTTCCGCTCGTTTTAGAGAAAGGTTTAGATTCTTGTCGTAGTTACCGGTGTTATCAGTATGTCCTTGAATTTCGATGTTGAGTTCTGGGTTCATTTTGATCCAAGAGGCTACATGGGCTAAGTTAGGCTTGGATGCGGGTAAAGGTGTTGTGGCATTCACCTCAAAATAAATATCCTTCAGGATCCATTCATTTTTTTGTCTTTGATTTAGTGGGGTATCAGGTAGTTGAACCAAAATAGGAACCTCGGGTTCCAGCAAAGGTCTTGCGAACGGTGTCAAACCAATTCGATGCAGGGCGATACGACCTTGATAGGGCCGACTCATCCAAGCGGAATTTCCGTCCGCTTCCAGCGCTAATCCCATTTCGTCCACATGGGTGTTCAGCGGGTAGCCTAGGTTTACGGGCGATTCCCATAACACAATAGATACACCTAAATCTGCAAGCCGCTGAAAATCCGAATTCTTGAAACTCGTTTTGGAGGAAACGTCTAGGGTGATTTTTCTAGCGCGGTATAGGTCCATATTGCCCATACCTTCCCGTCCTGCCGAGGCAAAGTACAAATCTCTTCCGTTAGGATGCAGATATGGACTGTTTTCGTTGTATGGGGTATTTAACTCAGGTCCAAGAGGTATGGGATCTGTCCATAAGAGCTTGTCCGGCTCCATTTCGTGCCAAAGCCACCAAGGAATGGATTTAAGATTACCCAGGGTATCCGTCGGCCAGCCCGTGGAATCCACTTTCCCGAAACTTACCCATAAATCACTACCTCCTAGGCCACCTTGACGGGTACTTGCAAAATACAAGGTTAACCCGTCGCTGCTTAAAGTAGGTTGGGCATCCCAGCCGGAGGAGTTAATCACTGCTCCAGCCCATACCGCGTTTTGCCAACGGCCTTGTTGACGGATGCTGTAATACAGATCGCAGGATCCCATACCGCCATCTCTGTAACATCCTGTGAACCAAATCATTTGTCCATCCGGGCTTAACCAGCATCCCCCTTCATCCAAATCGCTGTTGAGAGGGCTATCCAAAAGGCGAGCCTGTTCCCAAGTGCTATCTTTCAAGTTGCTTTCGTAAAAATCTTCGCCGTCTTTTATTCTTCGTGTAAATACAATTTGTCTCCCATTGTTGCATAAGCAGGGCAGGTAGCTGGACTCTTCTCCCAACAAAGCATCTGGTGCTGGTTTGGCATGCAGGGTATCAGGATTTTTCATCGCATGAAGGGCCCATTGGGCTTGCTTACGCCACAAGGCAATGTCTCGGATTTGTTCTTCGGAGGCTAGACGAAAGGATGGCATCTGGGCCGTTTGTTCGACGACAACCGAATAGTCACCCATTTGCATTGCGGCCTTGGCAAGTCCGTGATAGGCTTTGACGGAAAGTCTATCGTGAAGGCGAATGCTCGCTTGCAGGGCCTTCACTGCCGATGCCCACTCTTGCAATTTCAGGTGAAGCTCTCCCAACGTCAACCAAGCGGGGGCATAATCAGGGAATTGTTGACAGACCATACTGACCTTCGAAACTGCTTTAGAGTACTCGCCCAAGGAGGCCGGTTCAATCGCTTTGGCCAAGGAGGCTTCGGCCTTACGCTGATCAACGTAAATAATATCATCGCCTTGAGCGACAGCCCTGGGCGGCAATCCCCAGCAAAGTAACCCGCACAAACCCCATATCCACATGGCCGAGTGAAAATTCAGTTTAAGGGATTTCAAGATATTTATGTGTTTGCAGGGACAATTTCCACTTGGGATTCTCTTGAATATACCGCACAAGGAGAGGAGAAATGCAGTGTCGCTTATCCCATTCGGGTTGCACATACAAAAGGCAATCTTTCGACAGGTTATCCATGAATCCTTGGGCCCATTGCAGATCAGAGGGGTGATAAACCACTACCTTGAATTCGTTAGCCATGGACAAGCATTCAGCCAAGGGTGCCTTGAACTTTTTGGGGGAAAGGCATACCCAATCAAACTCACCACGAAGCGGATTCACCCCGGCGGTTTCCAACCATACTTGGAGGCCAGCCGTTCGAAGCTTGTGAGTTAAATCCGTAAGATCGTGCATGGAGGGTTCGCCTCCGGTGATTACGATGTGGGGGGAACCTGAATAAACTGCGTCATGAACCAAGTCGTCCACACCTCTTATGGCATGCTGATCTGCGTTCCAGGATTCTTTGACATCGCACCAAACACAGCCGACATCACATCCGGCAAGCCGGATGAAATAAGCGACCTGACCGGTATGCTTCCCTTCTCCTTGTAAGCTCAGAAATTGTTCCATGACCGGAAGGGAGTTCGCCATAATCATCGACAGGATTATCAGCGGTGCAAGAATGCCTGACAGGTGTTGGTCAAAAGGCTTGCGATGGTCATCGGACCAACGCCCCCAGGGACAGGGGTTATGGCCTTGCATAGTGGGGCCACTTCATCGAAGGCTACATCGCCTCGAAGCACAAATCCTGAAGGCCGGGAAGGGTCAGCTACCCGGGTGGTACCCACATCTACCACAATAGCGCCTGGTTTGACCATATCGGCCTTTACAAAGCCAGGTTTACCCAGAGCAGCAACCAACAAATCAGCTCGAAGGCAATGATCCCGTAGGCCTACGGTCTTCGAATGGCATAGGGTGACGGTGCAATTGCCAGGTTCACCCGGTCGAGCCAAAAGCTGTGCCAATGGGGATCCCACGATATGGCTTCGTCCAAGGATGACCGCATGCATACCGCTTGTGGTGATACCGTTTCGCCGTAACAATTCACATATCCCGGCTGGAGTGGCTGGTAAGTAGGAGGGTAGGCCCAACGCCATACGGCCTATATTGACCGGATGAAAACCGTCCACGTCTTTGGAAGGGTCAATAGCAAGATTAATAACTTGTTCGTCAATGTGTTCCGGCAAAGGAAGCTGAACAATGAATCCGTCCACTTGTTCATCTTGGTTGAGCCCATGCACCACAGATAGCAATTCACTTTGGGAGATTGCGGATGAACACCTGAGCAATCTGGATTCAAAACCAACATCCGCACAGGCTTTGATTTTGTGGGCAACATAGGATTCACTTCCCCCATCATTTCCGACCAGCACCGCTGCCAACAAGGGTGGACGTTGACCTATAGAAATACGTAAGGCATTGGCGGCCTTCAATTCTTTACGAATTTGGGCGGCTATTTGTTTACCATCAAGGAGCAGGGGGGAGGGCATTCTTTAATGAATGTTATTTCAATTCCAATTTTAGTCCAATTTAAGGACCGCAAGGAAGGCGCTTTGGGGAATTTCCACATTGCCTACCTGGCGCATTCGTTTCTTCCCCTTTTTCTGCTTTTCGAGGAGTTTACGTTTCCGAGTGATGTCACCTCCATAACATTTGGCGGTTACGTCTTTGCGTAAGGCCTTAAGGGTTTCGCGGGCAATAATTTTGGCCCCGATGGAGGCTTGAATGGCGACTTCAAATTGCTGCCTGGTAAGCAATTCCCTTAGTTTTTCGCACATTTTTTTTCCTAAGTCATAGGCCTTGTCGGCATGAATTAAGGCGGATAAGGCATCCACCGGTTCGCTGTTAAGACGAATATCCATACGCACCAATTTGGATTGGCGGTATCCAATCAGGTGGTAATCAAAGGAGGCATACCCTCGGGATATGGTTTTGAGCTTGTCGTAGAAGTCAAAGACGATTTCGCCCAGCGGCATGTCGAAGGTGATTTCAACGCGATTGCTGCTGAGGTAGGTTTGGTTGGTGATCACGCCGCGTTTGTGCATACAGAGCGCAATCACTGCTCCGATATAGTCGGCTTTGGTTATAATCTGGGCGTGGATATAGGGTTCTTCAATAAAGTTTATTTGGCTAGGATCGGGTAAGTCAGAGGGGTTATTCACGGTAAGCATTTCACCTTTGGTGGTCATGCAGAAATAGGATACGTTGGGGACCGTGGTGATGACGGTCATGTTGAATTCCCTTTCTAATCGCTCTTGGATGATTTCCATATGCAACATTCCAAGGAAACCGCAGCGAAATCCAAAACCCAATGCGGCGGATGATTCAGGCTCGAACACCAACGAAGCATCATTCAACTGAAGCTTTTCCATGGAGTCCCTAAGCTCCTCATAATCTTCAGTATCCACTGGAAATATTCCTGCGAATACCATGGGCTTGACTTCTTCAAATCCTTTAATGCCCTCCTCGCATGATCTCTCCAGTCCGGTGATGGTATCGCCCACCTGCACTTCTTTGGCTTGCTTGATGCCTGAAATGATGTAGCCGACATCCCCGGTTTCCACAAATTCTCTAGGCTGAGGCTTCATTTTGAGAATACCAATCTCATCGGCTACGTATTCCTTCCCTGAATTGAAGAATTTGACCTTTTCGCCACGATGAATTCTCCCATTGAAAACCCTAAAATAAGCCATTACCCCGCGGTAATTGTTGTATATAGAGTCAAAAATTAACGCCTGTAATGGCGCTGAGGCATCTCCTTGAGGCGGGGGGATCCTGTGGACAATGGCCTCTAGGACTTTATCTATCCCAAGGCCGGTTTTGCCGCTCGCGGGAATAATGTCCTCTCTTTTGCAACCAATAAGCTCCACAATTTGGTCTCTGACTTCTTCTGGAAAGGCAGAAGGCAAATCCATTTTATTCAGGACGGGAATAATTTCCAAATCGTGTTCCAAGGCCAGGTAGAGATTGGAAATCGTTTGGGCCTCAATGCCTTGGGAAGCATCCACGATAAGTAGAGCACCCTCGCAGGAAGCAATGGCGCGGGAAACCTCGTACGAGAAATCCACATGCCCTGGGGTGTCGATTAGGTTCAGGATATAGTCTTGATTATCAAGTCTATAATTCATTTGAATGGCGTGACTTTTGATCGTGATTCCTCGCTCTCGTTCCAAATCCATATCGTCCAAGGTCTGGGCCTGCAGGTCCCGGTCCTCGACAGTATGGGTGATTTGGAGCAGTCTATCGGCCAGGGTGCTTTTTCCGTGGTCAATATGGGCGATGATACAAAAATTCCGGATATGCTTCATTCGGCCACAAAAGTACTTAAAACCCGCGTGAAAGGGGCATTTTAAAAGCAGATTAAACCTCTATGCTCGATCCTTGTATGGGAAAATTAAGCGCTAAACGGACTTACTTTTAGGGTTATCTAAATGGCTATATTTTCAACCTTTGGTATCCTCTTCCGTGTAATCGTGAACGGCAGGCTATTATTTTCGCGGTCAAAACGTTATAATCGTTTAGTGATGGGTCTGATTTGGGCCTTTGGTTGTGCTATCACTACGTCCAATGCCCAAACTTACACAATCAACACGATCCCATTTTCTCCTTTGCCTTATGCAGGGACTTCCCTGACTGGTCAATTCAGCCAAGCCGATGATGGTGTGGCAGGGCCTTATCAAATTGGATTCAGTTTCTGTTATTTTGGCAACAATTACACCCAGTTTTGGGTGGGGACTAATGGTTGGGTAAGTTTTTCGCCGGGTCAACCCATTACCTATACTTCCGCATCCATTCCCAGCACTGCTGCTTCCATTCCTAAGAATTGTGTTATGGGTCCATGGCAGGATTGGTGGTCCAACCTAAACGGTAATGGTAATATCTCTTATCAAACCACGGGGGTTTATCCTAACCGTAAACTAGTGGTTTCATATTATCAATTACCGATGTTTCAGTGCACCTCGTTATTGGGCACATTTCAAATTGTCCTCAACGAATGCAACAACACCATAGAGGTTTATATCGAAAATAAACCCAATTGCACAACATGGGCAGGCGGCACGGCGGTTTTGGGTCTTCACAATGCTCCAGGCACCGTGGCTTATGTGGTAAATAACACGACCATCGGTGCACCTTTGCCAGCCTGGTCTCGCAATTCCACGCAGTGGATCGTTTCCCCCACGACTCCTGGTCTTAATTATCCTAATTCATCTCAGAGTGAGGGGTGGCTTTTCTCCCCGGTAGGCCAATGTCAGGGCATTTATTTTGGCGGATTCAAGTCCATAGACACTACTTCTCGATGGCCTGTTGTCAATCCGCCTTGCTATTCCAAACTCATTGGTCTTAAAGCC
>VHAW01000024.1 GCA_016872225.1 Sphingomonadales bacterium
CGTAAATTCAGCTCGGAAGAAAAAATCAGGATTGTCATTTCAGGATTGCGAGGGGAGGAATCCATTAACACCATTTGCAGACAAGAAGGCATCGCACCGGCATTGTATTATCGATGGAGTAAAGACTTCATAGAAGCTGGTAAACGACGATTGAATGGCGATACTTTGCGTGAAGCAAATTCAGATGAAGTAAATCAGATCAAGAATGAGAATGTAGAGCTTAAAAATAGGCAAAGTGGTGGATATCCAATTTCCCCCTCTACGCAATTTTTGGCTTTACCCCCCAAGTCCCGGAGGTCAAATTTGAAAAGAAAAGTGCTAGCCCCCGTTGAGATCAAATCGTTTGGGACTCCCAGGCCTAGCAACCGGCAAAGGCTTGGATGTGGGCTCAGGAACCTGAATTAACCCAATAGAATCCCACGGAACAGGCTGGAGAGTCCAAGCCGTGGGGTAAATCTTTTGAGGCCGTTTGTATGCAAATTGTATGCACATGGAATGCCAGTGTAGGTTGAAATACTCGTAAGTCACTGATTTTCAGTGGGCCCTGTTGGGTTCGAACCAACGACCACCTGATTATGAGTCAGACGCTCTAACCGGCTGAGCTAAGGGCCCGTCTGCAGATGGCTCATCCCATCAGTAGAAGTGGAGCGAAGTTAAGAACATGAGCCTAGCCTTCGTCAACAGGGCGAATGAATTTGAGGGGGACGGTGACTACCACCGACCTTTGGAGGATATCAAAATCCACCCGCACGCTTTGGTTGCTGCTTTGTTTGATGAGAATCCCGGTTTGGCCCATCAGGGGCCCCTGTTCCACCCGGACCCGCTGTCCGGGGGTTAACTGCAGGGGAGTAACTTCCATTTCGTAGGAAGAATCCAGAAGTCTGCGAAGGGTCTCCATCTGTTCATCGCGAACGATGGCAGGCTTCCCTTCGTGGTAGATGTAACGAACGATACCGTAGGTGTTGAGGATTTCAAAGTAATTTTTGGCATTCACCAAAACGAACAAATAAGACTTAAACAACGGTTCTTCGATCCATTTGCGGCGGTCTGACCAATTCCGCCGAACCTTGTGGAGGGGTAGCCAATACTCCAGACCTTGGAGTTCGAGTTCCCTGGCGGCTTTTTTTTCGTGGCGTGGTAAGGTGTAGACCACATGCCATTGTGCAGCTTTAAAATGCTCGACCATGCGCTTCTTTGAACCAATCCTCCCTTGGCAGGGATTGAAAATAAGCCCAGGTTTGCCTTAGCCCGTGGTCCCTGTGGACTTGGGGTTCCCATCCTAACAAAGACTTGGCCAGGTTGATATCCGGCCGTCTTTGTTTGGGATCATCTTGCGGGAGGGGTTGGTAGGCGATCGGTTGATTGGTTCCGGTCAGGGCCTGGATCTCTTCCGCAAATTCCCGGATCGTAATTTCATGGGGGTTTCCAATGTTCACCGGACTAGCGTAATCGCTATTCAAAAGCCGGTAGATTCCTTCAATCATATCGTCCACATAACAAAAGGAGCGGGTTTGACTTCCATCCCCAAAGACGGTAAGCGGCTCACCGCGAAGGGCTTGGCCAATGAAAGCCGGTAAGGCCCTACCGTCATTCAAGCGCATCCTTGGACCGTAGGTGTTAAAAATGCGGACGATTCTGGTCTGTAGGCCGTGATATGTGTGATAGGCCATGGTAATGGCTTCCTGGAAGCGTTTGGCTTCATCGTATACCCCCCGAGGTCCTACCGGATTCACATTTCCCCAATAGGATTCGGTCTGCGGATGCACCAACGGATCACCGTAAACTTCCGAAGTTGAGGCTACCAGAATTCGGGCTTTTTTATCGCGGGCCAGCCCCAATAAATTATGGGTTCCCAAGGAACCAACTTTGAGGGTTTGGATAGGTATCTTAAGGTAATCGATGGGGGATGCCGGAGAGGCAAAATGCAAAATGTTATCGACGGGACCCGGTATATGGACAAAGCGGGAAACATCTTGATGATAAAACTCAAAGGCTGGCGAAGGCATCAAGTGCGCCAGGTTACGCATGTCCCCGGTGATCAGGTTGTCCATCCCAATGACCTTGTGGCCTTCGGCGAGAAATCGGTCACAAAGATGGGATCCGAGGAAACCGGCTGCTCCGGTAACAATCGTGACAGGGCGTCTGGCGCTCATAATGCAGTGGATTAAGGATTACCGATACTACGATAGTGAAAACCGCGGGCTCGCAGTTCCGAGGCTTGGTACTGATTGCGGCCGTCGAAGATTACTTTACGCCTTAACAACGATTCAACTCTTTCCCATTCCGGGACGCGAAATTCAGGCCATTCGGTAATGAGAACTAAAGCATCAGCGCCTTGGAGAGCCGAATAGGAATCCGGGGCATAGGTGATGCGGTCTCCCAATTGATTTTTGGCTTCGTGCATGGCTACGGGATCATAGGCTTGAACTTGTGCCCCGGCCGCCAGCAATTCTTCGATGATGACTATCGAGGGGGCTTCACGCATATCGTCCGTTTTGGGTTTGAAACTCAAGCCCCAAATCCCAAAACACAAGCCGTGCAAATCGGATCCAAAATATTCCCGGATCAGGTGGCCCATCACTTTCTTTTGGTTTTCGTTGACCTCCTCAACCGCTTCTAAAATGCGCATGCGGTGCCCGTTTTCTTTGGCGGTACGGATAAGGGCTTTGACATCCTTGGGGAAGCAAGAGCCCCCATAGCCTACCCCAGGATAAATAAATTTATTACCAATACGGGGGTCGCTACCGATGCCTTTGCGGACCTGGTCAACGCTAGCACCCATAATATCGCAGAGCAAAGCCATATCGTTCATGAAGCTGATCTTGGTCGCTAACATCGCGTTGGCCGCGTATTTGGTCATTTCGGCCGATGGAATATCCATGAACAGGATGGGGTGACCGTTCAAGGTAAAAGGTTTGTAAAGGCGGGCCAGGGTTTCTTGGGCCTTTTGGCTTTCACAACCAACGACAATCCGGTCTGGTTTGAGGAAATCTTCAATGGCCGCACCTTCCTTAAGGAATTCAGGGTTGGACGCAACATCAAAGGGGACCTCAGCTCCGCGTTCCTTCATGGCTAGTTGAACCGCCTCATGAACTTTGCGGCTGGTGTTTACCGGTACGGTGGATTTGGTGACCACCACCGTGTAATGTTGAAGGTGTTTGCCGATCTCGGAGGCGACAGCGAGGACGTACTGGAGGTCGGCACTGCTATCTTCGCCCGGTGGTGTACCAACCGCAATAAAAATAGCTTCGGCGCCTTGGATGGCTTTGCCCAGGTTGTTGCTGAATTGAAGACGGCCGTTATGATAATTGCGTAACACCATTTCTTCTAAGCCTGGCTCGTAGATTGGCATTTTTCCAATCTTGAGGCCATCGATTTTGCGTTGGTCAATGTCAATGCACTGAACTTCAATACCTATCTCGGCAAAACACGTTCCAGTCACTAGGCCGACGTAGCCGGTACCAACAATGGCAATTTTCATAATATTATTTTATTAAACAGAAAGCCCAAAATTACCCTTGGATGCAGTTTTTTCAAAAAGAATCGTTTTGGGTGGGTAAGTAAGAGGGCCATCCATAGGCAGAAGGGAATTCATTGGAATGATGCGCTAAGATGTGGATTTATACCGATTTTTGGGTCTTCTATGATCGCTTTTCATGTTGTAATCCACCGATGGACGCTTTGGCTTGCCCTGAGTACAGGGGCTCTCTTCCTTGGCTTTACTCCAGGGTATGCCTCCGATTCTTTGAAAACCTTAACCATAGGATGGACCTTGGAGGAATGCGTTCGGTATGCCTTGGAGCATAATTTGTCGCTGCGGCAGGGGGCCTTGCAAGTGAATGGGGCTAACCTGGATTTGCAAGCCGCACGATTAGCGATGACCCCATCCCTGAACGGTTCGGCGGGTATTTCCTTCAATAATGGTCGTGCCATTGATCCTTTCACCAATACCTTTATCGAAAGGACGGTGGAGTCCAACCAATTGGGAATCAGTGGTTCGTGGTTACTCTACCAGGGGTCTCAGCTCCAGCATCAACTCCGCGCAGCGCGCTTAGGACAAGGGGCATCGGTTCAAGAACAGGAAGCTTTGCGTAACAATATCGCCCTCAGTATCGCCAACGCCTTTTTGCAGGTTTTGCTTTCCAAAGAATTAACTGCCGTTGCCGAGCAGCAGAGGGCTTCCACGGTTAATCAATTGACCAGAATTCGCCAATTGGTTAATGCAGGTTCCATGTCGGTGGACAACCAATATAACCTGGAGGCTCAGCTGGCCTCGGACGAGGTCACCCTGACTAACGCAGCCAACAACGCGATAAACGCCCGCATTGGATTGGCTCTACTCCTGCAGGTTCCTGACCCTGAACGCTTCGAGGTGGCTGTTCCGGACACGGCAAGTTTAAGGGGCGCAGCTTGGAGTGCCGGCTCTGCGAACGCCCTGTATCGTGATGCTGTGGGCAGGCAACCCCAGGTAATCGCGGCCGATCTACGATTGAATCAATCTCTGTTCAACCTCAAAGCCACCAAGGCCCTTCGCTATCCAAGGGTTGGGGCTTTTGTTAATTTGAGCACCCTCTTTGCTTCGACCAGTCAGCAATTCGTGATGTTGGGTGAATATGATAGCTTGCCCATCGGTTTTCTGAAGAATGCCCCCAGCCAAATTGTGGTGCAACCTATTCCCAAGTACAGAACCAGTCTGGTGCCTCGCGGTGAGCAGTTTCGTAATAATTTGGGTAGCGGAATGGGGCTAAGTTTGAGCATACCCTTGTGGAACAACGGGCAAGTGCGTATCGCCGAGCAGCGATCGCGTAATGCCATGGAATTGGCAAGGCTTCAAAGTGAACAATCCCGAAACACTTTGTACAGCGATATTACCCGGGCGGTCACCGATTACCGAGCTGCAGTGGCTCGGCTCTCCACGAACCAAATCAATTTGGATGCCCAAAAGGCCAATTACACCTTGGCCGCCAAACGATACGAGGAGGGTTTGTTGCCTTTGGCAGATTACCTCAATGCCAAAAACCGCCTTCAAATCGCCGAATCCTCTTGGTTACAAGCCTATTACGAAGAAATTTTCCGGCTCAAAGTCTTGGCCTTTTACGAAGGAAATTTCTCTTGGAAAAACCCCTGAATCTCTTAGAACCATGCCTGCAATTTCAAACAAAAGAATATTATGGATCGCCGTCGTGGTCATTGTTATGGCGGTGTTAGCTGCGGTGGGTCGTCGCCAAGGTTGGTGGGGCCAAACGCCCCCGCTGGAGGTCGCTGTGGAAAAGGTTACGGCGAGAAGCCTGGTGGAAACTGTCTTGGCCAGCGGTAAAATTCAACCCATTACCGAGGTCAAAATCTCCTCGGAAGTTTCGGGAGAAATCGTGGTTCTCAACATCAAAGAAGGGGATGCGGTTCGCAGGGGCCAACTCCTAGCCAAAATCAATCCGGAAATGATGGCCGCCGCATTGGATCGTAACGAAGCCGCGGTCAACAACGCCAAATCCGGTTTGGCTTCTGCTAAAGTTCGTTTACGGCAACTTCAGAATATTTTGCGACTCACCGTAGAGCCCGCTTATAAACGCACGGCCAAGCTGTACGAGGACAAGGTAGCCACCCAAGCGGAATGGGAAGCCGCTCGTTCTCAATACGAGTCCGCCCAGCAGGATATAGAATCCGCCCAACAGGCCGTGGAAGGGGCTGAATTCATGGTGCAATCCGCCAAAGCAAGCCAGAAAGAAATGCGGGAGCAGTTGGCCAGAACCAATATTTTGGCCCCTATGGACGGCATCGTGACCAAATTGTCGGTGGAATTGGGAGAAAGGGTGGTGGGTACCATCCAAATGGCCGGCACCGAAATGATTCGCATTGCGGATTTGACGCGTATGGAGGTTAGGGTGGATGTGAGCGAAAGCGATGTGGTGAGGGTCAAAAACGGAGATTCCGTTAAAGTAGAAGTGGACGCCTATCCCGGTCGAACTTTTGGGGGTGTGGTTCGGGAAATTGCGAACAGCAGCAATGCGTCGGCTTTGCCCGGTACAGGAGGAGCCGATCAGGTAACTAATTTCATGGTTAAAATATCCATGCTGGGAGATAACCAAGGACCTAATTTTCTATTTAGGCCCGGGATGAGTGCTTCGTCAGAGATTACGACTCGTCGTGTGGCAGGAGCTCTATCACTGCCCATCAATGCGGTGACGCTTAGGGACTTCGAAGGACAACCGGTTGAGTCAGGGAGCGATTCCGGGACAGGGGATTCCGAAGAAAGTAATTCGGGCGACAAGGCTCAGGGTTCGGCGCAGGGACAAACCAACGAAAAGGGTGCAGGTAGATCTGTCGGGACCGACCGTGAAGTGGTTTTTGTACGGAAAGGCGATGGAGTTGAGCAACGCACGGTGGTTACCGGTATACAAGATGATCGTTATATCCAGATTGTGAGCGGTCTCAAAGCAGGCGAAGAAGTGGTGGTGGCTCCTTATTCCGCTATATCCAGGGACTTGACCAAGAGCCGCAAAGTCAAGGTGGTTCCTCAGGATCAGTTGTTCCAAAGTGAAGACTAATCATTGGTTGTTCAGGGTATGACGAGTGACAAAAAGGTCTTGAAAGTTGCGGTCATCGGGGGAGGCTCTTGGGCCACTGCCCTCGTGAAGGTCTTGTCGGACAACCAAGTACCCTTGGTATGGTGGATGAGGGACAAGGAGGTCATGGCCTATGTTCAGCAGCACCACCGAAATCCCCATTATTTGAGTGATGTAAACCTTCAATTGAAACGAGGTGCGCTGCAACCGGATTTGCGAAAGGCTATCGTTTCGGCCGAGGTTGTGATTCTTGCGGTGCCTGCGGCTTTTCTTGGGGGGGCCCTGGCTTCGTTGTCCGAGAATGACTTTGATGGCAAAATAGTGTTATCAGCAATCAAAGGCATGGTGCCTGGAGAAAACCTGTTGATTGGACAATTCTTGCAGAAATATTTTCGTGTAACCGAGCAGCGTTTTATGGTGATTAGCGGTCCTTGTCATGCGGAGGAAGTGGCTGCTGAGAAATTGTCTTTCCTGACCTTGGCGGCCTCCCATCCGGAACTGGCTTTACCACTCGTTCCGATGTTCAAGAATCGTTACATGAATATGCGGGTTTCTGATGATCCATCCGGTAGCGAATATGCTTCAGTCATGAAGAACATTTATGCCATTTCCGGAGGTATTGCCCACGGCTTGGGCTACGGGGATAATTTCATGGCTGTTTTGGTCTCCAATGCCATCATTGAGCTTGAATCTTTTCTGGGAGTGGTGTACCCCAAACGCAGGGACATTAAAGGGTCTGCTTATCTGGGTGATTTGTTAGTGACAGCGTATTCGCAGTTTTCGCGAAACCGATCTTTCGGCGCCATGTTGGGCAAAGGGTATTCGGTGCGATCTGCCCAACTGGAGATGAATATGGTGGCGGAAGGGTATTACAGCGCCCGTGCAGTTCATGAACTTAACAAATTGCACAAATGCTCTATTCCTATTGCCGCTATGATTTACAGCATTTTGTACGAAGCAGTTCCGGCTCGTGCAGGGATGATTCAACTTCAAAGCCAATTGTATTGATATTTACTGCATGAAATATGTTATAATATTTTTCAGGTCGTCTTTGGGGATGAAGCTTTGGGGAATGACCCTTTGCATGCTCATGGGTACGGTGAGACTTGCAGAGGCGCAATTGTTGCCGGCTTTTGGTCGTAGCCGTATCGGAACCTCTGGTTTTCAATTTCTCAAAATTCAACCGGACGCACGCTCCGCGGCGATGGCGGGCAATGCCATCAATTTGGTCAATGAGCCGGGAGTAATGTTTTGGAATCCCGCTGGATTGGTATACGGAGTGGATCGGCCATGGTCAGGGCAGGTCAATCACCTCGCCTACTGGTCGGGCATACGGATGCAATCGGCTGCCTTGGCAAGGCGGTGGGGTTCCGGGGAGGTGATGGCCTTTGGTTTAAGGCATTTGCAGACCGGTGCTATGCCGGTGACCACAGAATTTCAGCCGATGGGTACGGGGCAGACTTTCAATGCCACCAACACCAGCATGGGATTGGCCTACGCTCGTTCGCTTACCGATCGTTTCGCATTAGGCTTGTCATTGAATTGGATTTACGAGCAGATGCCGGATTGGCGGGTCCATAACGCCACGGTGGACATGGGATTTCGCTACGATATTGGCTGGCGTGAAATGCGCCTTGCCGTGGGGATTAACCACTTCGGAATGAATGTGACCCCGCAAGGGCGGTTGCTGCGACCTTCTCTTTCCCGCACCGATACCCTCAGCACTTTCGAATCTATTGCTCCCCCTACTGTGTTACGACTTGGTTTGTCGGGATTGATTTACCGCGAAGCAGAACACAAGATCGATGGTGTTGTGCAGCTTAATCACCCTACCGACCAGGCCGAAAGCTTAGGGGCGGCGATGGAGTACAGCTACAGGGATTTGATGTTTGTGCGATGCGGTTACGAACATCAACCTGGGGTGGGGCAATGGCCTTCTTGGGGATTGGGCTGGAGTCTGCCTCGCTCTTTTGGGAACTTGCGTTTGGATTATGCCTTTGCGGGCAGGCAAGGTTTAGGCCCTGTCCACAGGCTTGGTGTGATGGTGGCCTGGGGTCGAGTTAACGATTGAATTTTCTAAAATCGTAATCTAAAATCAAATGATAATGAGATGCCAGATACGTGTTATGGTATTGTGTTTCCTGTTGACAGTCCTAGGCGCCTGCGATTTTATACTGGGGACAAGGCAGGATGAAACAGTGGATGAAATTTTCGAACAGGGAGCCATTGATCCCACTGCGGTCCAAAGTGTGGTCGGTTATGTTCCGGTCTTGCCGGTTTGGGATCAATTTGTATCTCCAACGGATGTATGGGTGGGCTACGATGAGATGGTTTACGTCACCGATGCCCAAGGAGTCCATGTGCTGGATCTCAAAGGGGAACGTTTCCAAACCATTCCTATTCCTGGAGCGACCAAGGTCACCCAAGATTTACGGCTGCACACTTACGTACTTGGTCGATTGGATACCCTGATCGACAGCTCAGGCATTCCGGTACGCCGCAACCTTGCGGCGGTTTATGTCCTCGAACGCAGTGCCACAGCCCAGCCGGTCTTTCTCGATACCTTGGTGCACCCTTTCAATGATTTGAGTCGTAGCAATACCAATTTTCGCGGAAAATTTGACGAGCAGGTACAATACACCGGGATCGCTTGCCTGGGGGATCACGGATTTTACTTGGCCAGAAGGGGTCCCTCGAACAATACCTTATCCGCTGCAGCTCCCGACCATGCGGTATTGGTATTCAGACCTGATCGTTCCAATAACGGATATGTGCCCGGTCTCAATCCATCGCTGTCTGGCCTCAAATCAGCAATGGCGCCAGCAGGTTTATGCGGCTTAATTGGCCCTCCGCAACTTGTTTTTGGAATGAATCCCTCCAGGGATTTTATCTTGCTGCAGTCCGCGACCCAAGCTGAGTATAAGGTTCTGTGGATACGATCCACCGAGAATCCCGAAGTTGGGACCTTGTATTCCGAAAATCAGACGCTGGTGCAATTTGACCGAACCAAAGCGAGTCGATTCATGTACGAGCCGTTTCGATTTACGGCTCCTGCTGATGTCTGTGTGGCCCCGGACGAGACAGGATACCTCTTTGTGGTGGATGCTGTCCGCGATTCCTTGTACCAATTCACCTCCAAGGGTTATGAAGGGGTGAATCCTCCTCCAAGTTCCGGGTTGACCCGACAGGTCAAGGCATCTTTTGGCGGCAGAGGATCCGGGCCTTTCCAGTTCAAAGCCCCTAGCGGGGTGGCCTATTTTCGCCGAACAGTATATGTGGCGGATAAGGGTAATCACCGCATCATGCGTTACAAATTAAGTTCAGACCTTGAACGATAAACGTTATTTCTACGTTAATTAAGAAATTTTTAAAAATGAACACAATAAAAAGTAATATCCAAACTTGGGCTCTCTTAATAAGAAAAGGAATCGTTTCAAAATGTTTTTCGAAGCGAATGGCCAGCATGATGGTCTTTTTATTGGTTATCTTTTCAGGTAATCTATCGACAGCCAAGTCTGTTGTTGATCCCATCTGGAAGCGAATTGAAATCACAAATGCTTCTAGAGTTACCATTGTCCAAGGCGAAAATTGTATGATTTGGATTGATGGCAAGGAATTTCCTATAAGTTCGAAAGATAGTGTTCCTAATGGTGAAAAAGTTTTGGAGATTGATAGCGAGTGGATTCGTGTCCGAAAATTTTCAGTAAAGGAAATTAAAATTCAGCAACCACAACTTAGTGAAATTCAAATCAAAGGCGTAGTATCGCTTCAAAGCGAAGGCATTTTGCGTTGTAATTTATTGAGAATTGGAATTAGCGGTGTAGGAAATATAAATCTTAATTTGGATGCTGAAGAAATTTTAGCAGACGTAAATGGTATTGGTCGTTTGGTTCTCAAGGGGCAATCCGCCAAAGTAAGATTTGACATCAATGGCCCGGGAATTATTGATGCCAAAGCTCTTATAACACGTCAAGCCAAAGTCTTTATTGATGGCCTGGGGCTTTGTAAATTAGATGTTACAGATTCCCTTTATGCGGATATTAGTGGTGGCGGGAGCATACGATATCGAAAAGAGCCCCCGTATTTAGTTAACCGTATATCAGGCCTGGGTTCCATGGCGGCATGGGAAACCGATGATTCGTCTAACGAAATGAATGATTCGAAAACATCGATAGATTCCTTGGCTCCTTCCCTTGGTTCCCCGTCAGATTTCAAATCAAATGATCTTAATAGTTCAGATTCAAAACGAAATGCAGGTGATTTTTGGGCAGGTCGCCGTATGCATGAGCCACGGATGCCGTTCTTGGAATTAGGTCTTGCTCATTGGGTTGACCGTGGGGGAGGCTCGTTGCAAAGTCAGTGGAATTCATCCCCTGAACCCTATGGCATTTTAGCGGCTGAATCCGATAAATCTTGGTTTTTGAATTGGTCAACCCCATTACAGGTTCAGGGCTGTTTGTATCGTTCCACAAAAGAGAACTCAAAGGACTCCCTAAAAGGAGTTTCGATATGGGCAAGAGGCGCTTTGGTTCTGTCCTATCAGAGTTTTCGATTTGAAGATAATCTTGTGTTGGGAAAGGATCGAAACAGCGCTGGAGAATGGGGATTACATGTCAGCCGTGTGGATACTCCTGGCAGTCCGCGCTTTGACCGGTCACGTTTGGAAAATTTGCAGATTCAAATTCCCTTAATGATTCATCTCCATAGGGCTGTGAGGCCTCACAAAGGTTGGCATGTGGGAGGTGGCATTGTTCCTGGGATTCGCCTTTGGTCAAGGTCTTTAAACCGCTACCGAGATGATGGGGGCCGAGTGGAAATGTACCGAACAGGTAATTTTTATCTTAACCCGTTTTCGTTGGCCCTTCGCTCCGAAATAGGCCGTGGTCGATTCCGGATGTTCACGCAATACTCTGTAAATTCGATGTTCCGTGCCGGTTATGGACCCCGTATAAATCGTGTGGATTTAGGGGTTACCTTGTTGAGTTACTAAGGCTGTAACATGGGTATTTAACCAATAATTTTGATCAAGTTTTTGGCGATTTTATATTTGTCGAATTCTCTATTTCTTTGATTTGATCCCTTAGCTTGGCGGCGAGCAGGAAATCCATATCCTTGGCAGCCTGGTTCATTTGTTTGCGCAGATCGCGTAAGTTTTGCTTGGAAAGGACAATTGATTTATGGAATTCTGTTGGAGGGGAAGAAGCTGGAGGGGCCTCCATTTGGGGGCGACCAAGAATTTCGGGTTCACGAAGAATGGGCTGAACGAAACCGTCTGCTGCATGAGAGATCCCAAGTTCATCGCGGTATATCGCAGGCCTGGCTTCGGCTTGCCGTATATCCAGCAGAGCACTTTGATGCATAATTTCTTCGAGACTTTTGCGAATACTGCGAGGGATGATGCCGTGCTCGGCATTGTAGGTCATTTGCTTCTCCCGACGACGGTTGCATTCCTTAATGGTGGCGTCCATGGATCCGGTAAGGCGGTCTGCATAAAATATAACACGACCTTTTTCGTGACGGGCAGCCCGACCAGCGGTTTGGGTAAGGGATTTGTAATTGCGAAGGAATCCCTCTTTGTCCGCATCCATGATAGCGACTAAGGTAACTTCCGGCAAGTCCAACCCTTCGCGTAACAAATTTACGCCAATCAAAACTTCGATCTGACCCAAACGCAGGTCTCTCAGGATTTCCACCCTTTCGAGGGTTTCGACTCCGCTGTGCAGATAAGTGCACAAGACCCCAGCGCGGGTGAGGTATTTGGCGAGCTCTTCCGCCATCCGTTTGGTCAAGGTAGTTACCAAAACCCTGTTCCCTTGGGATCGGGTTTTTTGGATTTCCTCCATCAAGTCATCCACTTGGTTGGCGACAGGTCGAATTTCGATCGGCGGATCCAAAAGGCCGGTGGGACGAACCAATTGTTCCACAATAATGCCCTGGCTTTGCTGCAATTCAAAATCCCCGGGGGTTGCACTGAGGTAAATCACCTGCGGAATAATGTTTTCGAATTCTCCGAAGGTCAAGGGTCGATTGTCCAATGCCGCTGGAAGACGGAAGCCGTATTCAACTAAGTTTAATTTACGGCTACGGTCTCCGCCGTACATTGCACGGACCTGCGGCAGGGTTTGATGGCTTTCGTCCACTAACAACAGAAAATCGGAGGGAAAATAATCCAATAAGCAGAAAGGCCGTTGCCCAGGATTCCGTCGATCCATGTAGCGGGAATAGTTTTCAATCCCGGAACAATACCCGAGCTCTCGGATCATTTCCACATCGAAGGTGACACGGTCTTCGATGCGCCTGGCTTCCTCCATTTTCCCTTCCTGCTTGAAATGCTCCACTTGGCCAACCATGTCTTGCTGGATTTCCAAAAGGATGTCGCTGAGTTCATGGCGCGAGGTCACATAATTGGAGGCTGGGAACAAGGCGAGATGGTCCAAAGGTTCGCCGTTTCGTCCGCTTACCGGATCCAATTGGTGGAAGGAAACGATGCGAAGGCCATCCCAGCCAATGCGGTAGGCATAATCGGTATAGGCCGGAAAGACATCCATGACTTCCCCGCGAATGCGGAAGGTCCCGCGGGTTAATTCATGGAGTGCCCTGGAATACATAATATCGACGAGCTTGTTCATTAACCTTTCTTGGGTCAAGGTCTCCCCGCGGCTAAGACGAATGACTTTGTCGGTATAATCGGCCGGATTGCCCATACCGTAGATGCAGGATACGGAGGCTACGACCAACACATCGCGACGCCCGGACATCAGCGAAGAGGTGGTGCGAAGACGTAGTTTCTCAATTTCGTCGTTGATGGAAAGATCCTTCTCGATGTAGGTGTTGGTGGTAGGCAGGTAGGCCTCGGGCTGGTAATAATCGTAATACGATACGAAGTATTCCACCGCATTTTCGGGAAAAAATTGTCGAAATTCACCATATAACTGAGCAACTAAAGTTTTGTTATGCGTCAATACCAAGGTTGGTTTTTGGACGGCCTCTACGACCTTGGCCATGGTGAAGGTCTTCCCAGACCCCGTCACCCCCAACAAGACTTGGGCGGGATCTCCACGCTCGATACCTTCGCTTAATTGCGCAATGGCTGTGGGTTGGTCCCCGGACGGTTCAAATTCTGAAACAACGCGGAAGGGCATACTGGGAGAAAATCTTTTGAATTCTTGGACGAAGGTATCTTCGGAATGGGTCATTGGGATTTCAGCGCAGGATTAGGCCAGCCAGAAATCCACCGAAGCTATGGCTTGTTCCTCCAACATCGCCCAACCGCCCAATACCTGAGCTCCACGCTCTGCGCATTGATCGAGAAAAAGGGTTCGTTCAGGGCGATAAATCAGGTCCATCACCCGATGATGCGGGCCAATCCCCTCCATGGCTTGGGGAGGCAATGGGGGGACTGCGGAAACTTTGGGCCACATACCGACCGGGGTGCATTGAATGATGAGTGGATTTCGGCTTATTAGGGTCGCATCTGCTTCTTCCCAGATTCTATGGGATCTTTCGGGATTGTTATGATGCCCGGTGGGGAGGGTTCGGCACAACGTTGTGCATAAAACCTTCCTTTGATTGCACGCGAAGCGCACCGCTTTTGAAGCGCCTCCGTTGCCCATAATTAGTGCGGGACCTTGGATGCGGTTCTGGGTAAGAATGGATAAGGCTGCAGCAAAGCCTTGGGCATCGGTATTATGGCCGATCACTCTATTGAATTGCCCCGATGAATCGCGCAATAAGCGTACGCAATTCACAGCTTCGCAGGCCGTGGCCTCCTCGCTTAAAGACCAAGCAGTATTCTTCGCTGATTTGCATACGATCTCCTCGTATACCTTGATTTTATAAGGTAGTGTAACATTGAATCCCATCAAATGGGGGTGTTCATGGGCCAAAACCTCAATGCCGGGATACAGGGGGTATTCCAACAAGCGGTAGGTAAAGGCTAAGTGGCGCTCTGCAAAAATTCGACCCATCAAGGCAGGTGACGCGGAATGTCCCAACGGCCACCCAAGAACCCCGTAACAATACTCTGAAGACATGGAATAATCGGTTAAACCCTGCAAAAGGTAGGCTTAGTCGGAAGCGCTGCTCTCCGAAATATCCACCTCTTGGTCAGCGTCTTGGCTCAATTGACGCCCCCAATATTCCAAACTCAGGATAAGGATGGCGCCGAAAACCATTAGGGTTAGGGCAAGGAACCATTGGGAGGAGCTACCCGTGACCACTTCGAAATCGCTGGGAAGCAAGTTTTGTTCGGTGAGAGGGTGACTTTTCCCTTGGCGGTCGGTGTAATAGGTAAGGCTCTGCTTCCAAGGCCAAACCTTATTCAACGATCCCAACATAAATCCAGCAAGCAGCGAAACGGTGGTGAGGCGATGACGCCGTAAAAACCAAGACAAGAAATGCGAGAAAGAAAGGAGACCTACGACTGCACCCATGATGAAGACCAAGATGACCGGTATGTTCAGGTCGTGCAGGGCTTGCAGAATGAAGCGGTATTTGCCCAACAGAAGAAGAATAAAGGAACCCGAGATACCGGGGAGAATCATGGCGCAAATGGCGATGGTGCCGCTAATAAAAATGAACCATAACGCTTCCGGAGTTTGGGTGGGCGATATCACGGTGATCCCATAGGCAAGGACCGCCCCTACGATAAACCCCATCCAGAAACGAATATTACCCAGATCCAAATCCCGGCATACGCCGACAATGCTCGCTAGAATTAGTCCTAGAAAAAAGGACCAGGTAGGAATAGGGTAAAATTCGAGCAAACATAACATCAATCTGGACAAGGCTAGGATGCTGGTGCCAATTCCTGAAAGTAGGAAGAGCAGAAAGGTGCCGTTGATTTTGCGCCAGGCCTCTGACCATTGGCCCTTGATCATCATCTTCAGAAGCTGGGCATCGAAGGATCGCAGGGCATTCAACAAGGTCTCGTAAATTCCCGAAATAAAGGCGATGGTCCCACCGGAAACCCCAGGCACCACATCCGCGGCACCCATGGCCATGCCTTTTAGGTACAGAATAAAATGTTTGATCATAGGCCGAAAATCTTGGTGCAGCCTAATGGTATGGCATTAACTGCTCAAGAATTGCCCAAAGGTATCGCTGCGCAGGCCTAGTCTCAACGTTTCAAGAGGGATGACTTCGGCGGGGGGAATGTTGCCGAGATTTACATCGGTTCCCTGCATTTTGATAAACCAAGTTTGCTGAGGCTTGTTCGGTGCCTCCCACAGGATTTTCTCGGAAGGAATTTGGGTGAGAATTTCCTCAACCAGACCGGAGCGTACTTCTCCTGTGCTGCGAAAAATACCGACATTACCTGCTTCCCGTGCTTCCGC
>VHAW01000025.1 GCA_016872225.1 Sphingomonadales bacterium
GGTCGTTTAGGGGAAGCCCTGAGGGATTGGAAAAAGATTTTTTTTTATTAAAAGCGTATTGTTGCATCCATGGTTTAACTATCTTAGACCTAATTAAACATTTGCCTATGAATCCGTACCAGTCCCTTTTGAATGCCGTCCTTGAAATGGAGAAAGATTTCGAGAAATTTTACGACAAAAGCAATGCTGCAGCTGGCACTAGGGTGCGCAAAGGTTTGCAGAACCTTAAGGCCAAGGCCCAGGAATTGCGCTTGGACGTGCAGTCCAAGAAAACTGCGTAAGCGTCCAATTTTTGGATAGCGGGAGGGTATCTTCGTACCCTCTTAAGGCTTGGCTTACACGGATCAATTCGAGAAGAAGGATCGCTCTATGGGGTTCATGGAGCATCTTGATGCCCTGAGGTCCCATTTGTGGCGCTCGGTGTTGGTGTTGTTTGTGGCGATGATTTTTTTGTTTAGCCAGAAAGCCTGGGTTTTCGACGTGGTCTTGTTGGGGCCAAAGCGTTCGGATTTTTTGACGTATCGGTGGGTTTGTTCTTTGGGTACTTATTGGGGTCTAGGCAAGGCATGGTGTGTGGATGTCTTGCCTTTGCAATTGGTCAATTTGGATTTGACCGGGCAGCTTATGCAACATTTCTATGTCTCGATCGTGGGGGCGGTGGTGTTGATTTTTCCTTATTTGATTTGGGAAATTTGGCGATTTGTGGCTCCTGCTTTACGGGATAAGGAATATTATGCCGCCAGAAATTTAATTGCAGCGGTGATTATTTTGTTTTATGCGGGATGTGCATTTGGTTATTTTGTGCTTAGCCCTATGAGTATTCTGTTCCTCAGCCAATATTCGGTGAGTACCGAGGTTGTCAATACCATTGCTTTGGGTTCCTACATTTCTACGCTTACGATGATGGTGTTGTCCGCAGGGTTGATTTTTGAATTACCGGTCTTGGCCTATTTTTTGGGTATGGTGGGGTTAATCAATGCACCTTGGATGAGAGCCAATAGACGCTATGCCATCGTGATCAATTTATTCATCGCTGCGGCATTGACTCCATCCGATGTAGGGGGTATGTTGATTCTAGCCTTGCCTATGATTTTGTTATACGAAATGGCCATTTGGGTCGTGGCTAAGTCCGCCAATAGGAGCTGAGGTATAACTTTGCACCATGTTAAAGACCCATCCAACTCTCTTTATCGGATCGGATCATGCGGGTTTTCAACTGAAGGAATTTTTAGTGGGTAAGCTTAACTTGGCCTATCCCACGGTCGACATGGGTTGTCCCGGGGAAGATTCGGTGGATTATCCTATCATCGCCCGTTCCTTGACGGCGTCCGTGCTCCAAAACATCTCTTCGGCCGTAGGGATTCTCCTTTGTGGATCTGGCAATGGAATGTGTATGAGTGCTAACCGAACCCCGGGTATTCGGGCAGCTTTGTGTTGGAATGTTGAAATTGCTACTTTGGCACGCTTGCATAACAATGCCAATTTGCTTTGCCTTCCGGCCCGTTTCCTGAACCAGGAAGAAGCATGGAACATCGTTCAGTCCTTTTTACAAACCCCGTTTGAGGGTGGACGTCATTTGCGGAGAATTGAACTTCTTGATTCTGCGAAATCATTTTGATGGTCATTAAGATGTCCGGAATTTCTGCGAAGGCCAAGAATTTTGAAGCGGTTACAGCGAACAAAGGCTTTGACTATGATCATCGTCGCAAGATTAATTTTAACATGGGGCGGTATCACCAAGCCGTGTCTAAAGGTGTTGCCGATTATAGGGATTTGGAATTAGCCAGAGACCGAGCGGCCGAGATTCGATGGAAGGCTATTGAGCATTTGGAAACAAACTTGTTGCGCTTCGAAACTGCGGCTCGCGCCAACGGGGTGAAGGTGGTATGGGCGACCGATGGTTCGGAAGCCGTGGAAGCAGTATTGGAAGTTGTTCGTCGTCATAGAACCAGGCTCGTGGTTAAGTCCAAGTCCATGGTCACCGAAGAAATTCACTTGAACAGTGGACTAAAGAAGAATCGCATTGAAGTAGTGGAAACAGACTTGGGCGAGTACATTCAGCAATTGGATGAGGAGCCTCCTTATCATATTGTTACGCCTGCGATGCACAAATCCCGTGAGGATGTGGCCGCGTTGTTTCACCGTAAACTTGGCACAGACCCTCACGCCAGTCCCGAAGCCTTGACTCTATATGCCCGTTATTTGTTGCGTGATCAATACTTACAGGCTGGGGTGGGCATCACAGGGGCTAATTTTCTTTTGGCGGATACCGGTGGGGTTTGTGTTACTGAAAATGAGGGGAATGCCCGAATGAGCACAAGTTTTGTGAAATCACATGTTGTTATCGCTGGAATTGAAAAGGTTATTGGTTCTTCAGAAGAACTGGATCTGATGTGGCCTTTGCTTGCGTCAAAGGGGACAGGTCAACAAATGACAGCCTATAATACAATTTTCCACGGACCTCGTCATAATCTAGAGGAAGATGGGCCCTCCGAAATGGTGGTTATTCTTTTGGATAATGGCCGAACCCGTTTATTGGCTGACCCTGCGCTTAGACAATCACTTTATTGTATTCGTTGCGGGGCCTGCCTGAATGCTTGCCCGGTATACAAGAATATCGGCGGTCATAGTTATAACGCCCCCTATTCGGGGCCCATTGGCAAAGTAATTAGCCCTCATTTGCTGCCTTTTGCGGATTTTCAGCATTTGAGCCAGGCCAGTTCGCTGTGTGGAAATTGCACCGAAGTTTGCCCGGTTAGGATACCCTTGCATCAGCTTATTTTATCCAATCGTCGCAAAGCGGCAAATGAACCTCAAGTTAATTGGGTTACCTCATCCCAAGGGCTGATGTGGAAGGCCTGGTCAAGGGCTATGCAACACAGACCTTTGTTAAATCTTCTTGGATCGCGTACCAAGGCCTGGTTTCTGCGATTTTTTTTCGCGTCCGCTTGGGGGCAACGTCGGCATTTACCTTCTCCCGCATTCCAGTCTTTTCATCAGCAATGGGCCAAGCGTAAATCTTGAAAAGCTTTTATGCTTTTATGAATTTCATGCTTTCATGAATTTGGTCTAGAATTCAAGTTTTCCCTATGAAATGGTTTTTTCGAGGTTCTTCTTCAACCTCTGCTTCGGTCTCTGAAGCGAAGGCTTCCGGGGGTTCGATTACGGGTTCTTCTGCGGTTGACCCTTACGCGGTGATTCGGTATGACCGTACGGGGTATTCTGATGCTGAATTATTGGGTCTTTACGAGGCGCTTTTGTTGCCAAGGATGATAGAGGATAAAATGTTGATTCTGCTTCGTCAAGGCAAAGTCTCGAAATGGTTTTCTGGCATCGGTCAAGAGGCCATCGCCGTGGGTTGTACCAAGGCGCTTTTGCAAGAAGAATTTATTTTCCCACTTCATCGGAATTTGGGGGTATTCACATCACGTGGAATGGATTTGACTCGGTTATTTGCGCAATTGCAGGGAAAATCATCGGGGTATAGTCAAGGACGCGAAAGGTCCTTTCATTTCGGGAGCAGAGAACATGCTATTGTGGGCATGATCTCACATTTGGGTCCCCAACTTACTTTGGCCAATGGCGCAGCTTTAAGCCTTGTGTTGGATGGAAAACCGGGGGTGAGTTTGGCGTTTACTGGTGATGGCGGAACTTCAGAAGGTGATTTCCATGAGGCCCTCAATGTCGCTGCAGTTTGGCAGTTGCCCGTGATCTTTGTTATCGAAAACAATGGTTACGGATTATCCACCCCATCCGATGAACAATTTCGTTGTAAGCAATTTATAGACAAGGGTATAGGATATGGTATGGAGTCAATTCGCATCGACGGGAATAACATTCTAGAGGTTCATCGTACCGTCAAAGCCATGGCCGAGCAAATGCGTCAACATCCAGCGCCTTTGTTGTTGGAATGCATGACCTTTAGAATGCGTGGCCATGAGGAGGCATCTGGGGTTAAATATGTTCCAAAATATTTGTTGGAACAATGGTCATTAAAAGATCCTTTGAGTAATTATGAAAACTTCCTAAAGGGTTTAAATGTTCTCAATGATGCAATGATTGTTGAACGGCGCGAGCAGTTTCTTAATCATATTGAAGAGGCCTTGGAAGTCGTTTTTGCAGAAACAGAGCCAGCTGTCGATGCCTCAAGAGAGTTGGAGGCAGTTTATGCGCCTGCCCCTTTTCCTGAGGCCACGGATGCGGTTTGGTCACCTAAAAATCGAAGAGAGCTTCGCTTGGTGGATGCGGTCAAAGAGGCTTTGGATCAGGCGATGGATCGTGATCCCAATTTGGTGCTTATGGGTCAGGATATCGCAGGTTACGGAGGGGTTTTCAAAGCCACGGAGGGGTTGCTTGAGAAATATGGTCCAGGCCGAGTGCGCAATACGCCACTTTGTGAGTCGGCTATAGTGGGGGCGGCCCTTGGTTTGTCAATTGCGGGCAAGAGAGCTATGATGGAAATGCAATTTGCCGATTTTGTATCCTGCGGGTTCAATCAGATTGTGAATAACCTGGCCAAAATCCATTACCGATGGGGTCAGGAGGCTCGTGTCGTGGTGCGCATGCCTACCGGAGCAGGGGTGGGGGCAGGCCCCTTCCATTCCCAATCCAACGAGGCCTGGTTTACCCATGTTCCCGGTTTAAAAGTCGTCTATCCAGCATTTCCGGCAGAAGCCAAAGCCATGCTGTTGTACGCATTGCGAGATAATTCCCCTTATTTGTTTATGGAACACAAGGCCCTGTACAGGAGTTTAAGTGGACCTGTTTCGGAGGAAATTACGGAATTGCCCCCGGGCAAAGCAAGGATTGTTCGGAACGGAACCGGGGCCACCTTGGTAGCATACGGTATGGCGGTGCATTGGGCCTTGAATTTGGCTGATGAGTTTCCGGATTACGATTTGGAGGTGGTGGATTTGCGCTCTTTGTTGCCTTGGGACAAGGCTACAGTCCTTGAATCCGTGAAGCGAACTGGCAAAGTGCTGGTACTCCACGAGGATACCCTCACAGGAGGTTATGGCGGAGAAATTGCCTCCACGATTGCGGAAAAGGCTTTTAATCACCTGGATGGTCCTGTCATGCGCTTTGGGGCCTTGGATACTCCAGTACCGTTTGCAGTGACCTTGGAACAAGATTTCTTGGGTTACTCTCGTCTAAAAACCAAATTAAAAGCCCTCATGGCTTACTAATTAGGGTGTTTTGGGGTTATTTTGGAGCCTTGACTCTAAGAGACCTATGAATTTTATCAAGCCGTTTATTCCATTGATCAGAGGGTCATTTCTGATTCTCTTCGGTTATTCTTTGATTGCACCTTGGAGGGCTGTTGCTCAGCCTGTTTTACCTCCGGGTATTACCGCCAGGTTTTATACTACTTTTCAGAATGCGGACCCCTTGGATTCAGTAATTGTTACGGGTCTATGGGATACCGTCAGTACCTACCGATTTCCGGCAGCGCCTGCAGGTTTATCCGTTCGTGGCCGTGTAAATTCTGCACAGACCTCCATTCTTGAACTTAAACCTTTTTCGACGCTTGGGCATTTCAAAGTGTGGTTAGACTTTGCACATATTGCCAAATTGGAATTCAACGATACCGCAATTGTTCAATTTTCGTTGGACCAGGGGGCAACATGGACGCGTTTGTTAGGGGCTTCTTGTCGATACCTGGGAACTTCGGTTAGCTTTCCACAGCCCTTAGCCAGTGGAGGCAGTCGATTTCATCAACAGTCTTATCCAGCAGATTGGTTGGCTGGAGGTAATCTCGGAGCATTGCCACAAGCGTCTTGGTGGAAGCAGGAGCGATTTGACATGTCGCCTTTCGTTTCGAATCAGGCCGATGTCCGCATTCGATTCCTCCTCAAAGACGGGAACAACAACGGATTGGGGTCGCCGATTCCAGGTTACGGCTGGTTACTGGATTCCATTCTTGTGACCTCCGCTTTCTCAGAAATCATTCCTCCTCTGATTACCCACACGGCCCTCACAGGTCTTCAGTTTAATATCAATCAAACTTTCTCAGCGACCATCCGAGATTCTTTGGGCTGCGATTCCACCGGCATTGATACGCTTGGGGTGCACCTTTTCTATCGAATCAATTCTGGGTCTTTGGATTCGGTGCGTATGCTGCGCCAAGGAAACACCTTGACATGGTCGGCCAGTTTGGATAGCACGAGGATTGCAGACGGTGACACGGTTCGATACTTAATTCGGGCTAAGGACTCTTCCCCCCGGCGCAATGTGAAATTCTTTCCACCGCAGCTTAATCTCGCCGACTCTTTCTTAACCTATTTGGCATCCCTATTTCCCACCGTGGTACACTCCGCTCCGGTTACAGGGTATCAATTTAGCCCAGGTCCCTTTGTGATCAACGCGCAAATGAGTGATGCCTCCGGAATTGACAGTGCAATTTTAGTATACTCTCTCAATAACGGACCGTTTATAACACGACGAATGCCCAATGTGGGGGGGATTAATTACAGAGACTCCATTTTTACCGTGGACGGAGATTCTGTGCGCTATTATATCGAAGCGGTTGACAATTCCCCCAGGCGCTTTCGCAAAAAGTTACCCGATACTACGGCTTTTTATACGTTTACGGCATCAGGCCCGCCCTTGGTCGAATGGCCTGCAACCTTTCAGCAATGCGATGTGTTCCTAGGTCCTGTTTATAGCCTGGGACCTTTCAATATCCCTGTTCGTCTTACCGATGGATCGGATATTGACACCGCGTATTTGCATTACAAAGTGGATAATGGACCCTACCAAATGGTGGGCATGAGCAGAGGTGCGGCCGTTCGCGATACCCTGGCTCGATGGAATTTCAACGGGGCTTCGGCCGCGACCATCCCGGGTGGCGTTAATGCCCCAACTCCGCATCGTGGTACAGGGACTGCGGCTTTGGTCAATGCCCCTACGGGCACTTTTGTGTTGGGGAATGCCGCGACTTCGTCTAACAATTCATCCGATTCTGCCGCAGGCGCTACCAATTTCTGTTGGAATACCACTCAGTATCCCGCTGTGAATAGCAATACTGCCCGCGGTGTGCAGTTCAATGTGGCGACCACCGGTAAACGCAATGTCAAAATGAGTTTTGATATGTACCATGGTGCAACTGCATCCCGATTTGTGCGCTTGGAGTACTCCCTCAACGGCAGTACCTGGACTCCTTACACGGGAAGCGGAACCGATACTGCCAACCTTTACCGAGCAAATCTTGGAGGGAATCAATGGTATAACAACAGAGTAGCAGACTTTAACGGAATACAGGGTGTTGATAATAATGCTCTCTTTAGGGTGAGGTTAATCACTATTTTCGCTCCTGGTACTGCTGCTTACGCTCCTGCAACAGCGGGTCAGACCTATGCCCCAACAGGCTCGCTGCGCATCGATGCGGTGACGATATCGGGTGAAAATGATTCCTATTGCAACTGGTTTGCTCAGGTTCCAGCCGTATCGGACAGTGATACGGTATCTTATTATGTCAGAGCATTTGATAAGTCGGTACGCAGGAATTTGACGGTAAGCCCTTCCATTCAGAATCCGAGGACGTTCATTGCTTTGAACGGTTTGAATATGCCCTATCAAGATGGCTTTGAAGTTAATAATGCCTTGTGGTCACCCTTTGTGCTTACCGGACCGGTTGCCAATCCCGTGTACAGTCCTGGCGGTTGGGTGCGCGGTACGCCAGGGAAGAGCATCCTTAACTCGGCTTTTCAGGGTTCGAATGCATGGACCGTGGATTCTTTGAACGGTAATTACCCGAACAATGCCTTTTATGTGTTGGAATCTCCCGTCTTCAATTTTCTTAATTCGGAGCAATCGTATTTGAACTTCATGCAATGGCGCGTGATTGATAGCGGTGGGGTCACCAATCCCTTCAGTCCAGGTTTGGGGGATGGATTCTGGGTGGAATATACCCGCAATATTTCCGTACCCAATTGGCAGAAGCTCGGTATTTACAGCGTATTGCCTAATTCAGCGCAGAGCAATTGGTACAACCGCTCCAGCATTTCGGGTTTGACCACGAGTGGGGGATGGGATGGCCGAAATGGAGGTTGGGCAAGATCCGAAATTCGTCTACCGGACTCGCTCTTCAAAGGGGTGAATCTGGGAGGTACAGCCTCTAAGGTTCGCTTCCGGATGGTATTTCGATCCAACGGAGCCACTACCTCCAACGGGGTCGCGGTCGATAATATTCAGGTGGCCATGCCCCCTATTCGGGATGTTGGAGTCCAGTTGATCGCATCCAATGCAACTGGCACTCTTGTATCTATTCCCAACAATAATTACCAGGTCAAGGGCGGTGAACCCTTTGCGGTCTTTGTTCGCCTCCAGAATTTCGGGCTACGCACGATTTTGGATACCGTCATTCCTGTAACGGTAAGGATTGGATCTTTCACCCAAACCACCCAAGTTCGGTTGACTGACTCCCTACGGCCAGGTGCTGTTACGGCAACGGCCCTTCGCTTGGATTCCATCATGTCTGCACCCCTACTTTGGTTTACGTTAACGGCTTATACGGCTATGGGTCAGGATGGGAACAGCTCCAACGACTCTACTTCTGTTCAGATGTACGGGGTACCGATTCTTTCTGTTCCCAGCAACGATAATTTTGATGTGTTACCGGACAATTGGCTCCCGGTGGCGATGGGGACAGCAGCAAACCCCTGGCAAAGAGGGGTGCCCACGGGCCCACAGTTGAATGCTGCTTTCAGCTCGCCTAATGTGTGGGGGACTGTACTCAACGGAAATCCGACCTCCGGACAAGGGGGATATGTTTTGTCTCCGCTTTATAATTTCCGAAGCAGTGTCAATACAACCCTTAAACTAAGGATGAACCGTAGGTTGGGCACTTCAGGTTCCGCTTTTCGTGTATCGTACGTGGATGAATTGTTCTCCTCCTGGCAAACACTTGGCCAGGTATCAGATCCCACAGGAGTGAATTGGTACAATACCACCGGTACGATTGGTGGCATCGCGGGTCCTGCATGGAACGGAAATTCCGGGAGCAGCGGCGGCGTTGCGGACTTTGTGGAACATAGTCTGGAATTGCCCGCTCAGTTTAATTACCGTAACAACCGCGTTCGCTTTCGTCTCGATTTCCAAAGTGGTTTTACTCCTTCTGAGGGTGTGATCGTCGACAATTGGGCCATCGTTCCTCCACCAGCCAGGGAAGTTGGAATGCGTCAAATCCTGAAGCCGGTGGCTTGCCCCGATTCCCTCAAAGCAATAGATACCATACGTGTGGTGATCCGGAATTATGGCGGGGATACCTTGTTTTCCATTCCTTTCAATTACCGATACGATAACCTTCCGCCTGTTCTTGGCACTACGCCATACCTGTATACAACGCCGCTACCACCAGCTACAGAAACCACGGTGACCTTGCCGGCTATTCAATCTCCACTACCTCCGGGGACTTATACCTTGAAGGTGTTTACTCAACTCACCGGGGATGCGCGAACAGCGAACGATACCATTACCCGTTGTGTCAAGGCGATTCCAGTGAATGATCTCATCATCATCAACAACATTGTGCCTACCTCTTCAATTTGTTATCCCAGCGGTTTGCGGCAATTAAAATTCAGAATTAGGAACATCGGTCATTCACCGACCTCTACGTTTACAGCAGGTTTTCGAATAGATACCTTGCCTCCTGTGATTCAAAATTTCACCAGAGTCATACAGCCGAATGCCTATGATACTATTGTCATTAACACCTTAGCGAATATTCCCAACGGATATACCACCATTCGTTTGTTTGTGAACGGCGGCACCATCGACCCCATTCTTACCAACGATACCTTGGCGGTTACTTTGTTTGGACGCGAGGCTCTCAACTTAGTCCATACGAACAATTTTGAGCGTCAAGGCTATGCACCGTATTGTGATACTGCTTTTTCGAATGCGGTGACGGATATTCGTTATGCCCCGGTGCCTGCAATCAATAATTCACCCGATTACGCCCTTTACATGGGCACCGAGTTCTCTGGGGCTTCTTTTAATACCATCATTCCCTTGAACCCATGGGCTGACTCATGGAACGGGACCTACTTGTCCAGGGTCGTATTCCCTGTGAATACGACCAGTCGAAGCAATATTCGCATTCGGTTCAAACTCTTGCAAGTCGCGGGGGATAATTCCGCTGACAAGAGAATCTCCCTGCTACGGGTTGTGGCCAATGGCCGTCAAGTGGGACCTACCCTTCAACCCCTGGTTGTAACAGCGGCCAATAACCCGTTCCAAACCATTGACTTGGGGTTAGATACGTGTTATGTAGCCGGTGACCCTTTGGTTATTGAATTTCAATCCAAGTGCCGGTACCGGTTCCTGCCAGCGGGCACCGGGGGCACCGATCGAAATGGAAATTTCATCGATGATTTGATTATTTACAATTCGGTTCCGAACGGCGCAGAAGTAGTGGAAGTTTTGTACGATCCACCATTCCCAACAGCCAACACCCCTGTGACGGCCAAGGCCCGAATTCGCAACAATGCCAATCCCAATTACACACTGAATAACATCAACCTAGATCTTCGCCTTAATGGCACACCTGTTCAGAACCTGGTGGTCCCGATGAACTTGCCTTTTATGAAGGATACCATTTACACCTTTTCGAATAACTTCAATTTGAATTTGGGCTCTAATTCTCTCTGTGTGGCTTCATCGCTTCCCAATGGCCTTGCGGATAATTTCCCGCTTGATGATACGGCATGCACGGATGCGGTAGGTTTTCCTTTTATCAATACCTTTCCCTATTGCAATAATTTCGACGAGAATCAACCTGCATGGTTGACGCGTAACCCGGTGACCTTGAGAAGTTCCGGGAATTCCTGGGCCTTTGGAACTCCGGCCAAAGGCTTGATTAACGGTGCTGCCTCATCACCCAACGCCTGGTACATCTCAGCGGATAGTTTATATAGGCCTTATGATTCCTCAGCCTTGTACACGCCCATATTCCAAACGGTCAAAGACTCATGTTATGTAGTGAAGTTTAAAACCATGTGGATGACGGACTTTTTTGCCAACGATACCACAACGCGTCCGCTTCATGGTGATGGGGGTACGATCGAATATTCGACTAACGGGGGAGTTAAGTGGAATTCTTTTGGATATTTGGATACGCTAACGAACGAATGGTACAATGCCATTGTTCAGGCCTTAGCGGTTTTTAACGCTCAACAGAATATTGTTGGCTTTGGTTGGTCCGGGGTTTCCCCTTCGCTTTATGTGCCGATGCAACAAATTTTCAATACCACGGACAATGCTCAGGTAATTTTCCGTTTCCGTTTTGGTTCGGATTATGCCTTCCAAGGCGAAGGGTGGTCGATTGATGACTTTTGCTTTGAATTATTGCCTGGACCTTGCGAGGTCGTGTCGGTGCCTGAACTCTCCGAAAACATTTTGCTTTTGTCCCAGAATTTCCCTAATCCTGCCTCGGATTTAACCACCGTGGCCTATTACCTTCCCAAAGGAGGCAAAGCGCGACTTGAACTAAGAGACCTCTACGGTAGGCCGGTTTGGGCTCGATCCCTTGGTCTTTTAGAAGGAGGGTGGTACAAGGAAAACCTGGAAACGACCTCTCTTGCCCAAGGACTTTATTACTATACTCTTAGTTTTGAGGGCCGTAAATTGACCAAAAAGCTCTTGATTTCTCGTTAAGAATACCTATATTTGCGTTCCTTAAAAGGAAAAAGCATGAAAAGCAATATCCATCCAGAGAATTATCGTATCGTGGTTTTCAAGGACATGTCCAATGAATACATGTTTTTGGGTAAATCCTGTGCGGAAACACGAGAAACCCTCCGGTGGGAGGATGGTAATGAATATCCACTGGTGAAGCTTGAAATTTCGCATAAATCGCATCCGTTTTACACCGGAAAGCAAGTGCTTGTGGATACTGCTGGTCGTGTTGATAAGTTCAAGCAGCGCTATAAGCGTTAAGATGGATTTTTACCAAAGAATAATTAAACCCGAGGCGCAAGCCTCGGGTTTATTTTTTAAGGCCCTTGCAGTTGTTCTGTTGATGTCTGGTATTTCTCAAGCCCAAGGTTTGCGCCGGGATACCGTGACCGTCATGATGTACAATATGCTGTACTATGGAGTAAACACCTCCTTCTGTACAAGTTCTAATAACAATGTTACTGTTAAGAACGCAGGACTGATGACCTTGTTCAATTATATACAACCTGATTTACTGGGGGTATGCGAAATGAGTCCTGTTTCGTCCGTGAATCTTGGTCTCCTTAACAATGTTTTGAATAATGGTGGGCGTAGCGGCTATTTGCGAGCCAATTTGATGAATCCTTCGGGGTCGGATATCGTAGCTTTGTTGTATTATAATTCTGCAAAATTCGGAATGCATAGCCAGAACCCGGTAACAACCCAAGGGCGCGATATCGCTTGGTACCGACTTTATCATAAGCCCATCCCTCTGAACGGGGATACTACCTTTCTGCACGTGGCGGTGGCTCACCTTAAAGCAGGCGGGACTTCCTCGGATGTGGTACAGCGCGGGCAGGAAGCAGGTGCTTTGGTTCAATTTATGCGGGCTAACAGCTTTCAAGGTAACTTATTGGTTATGGGCGATTTGAATGTTAGTGAATCGTCGGAGCCTGCTTACGACAGCTTATTGAATGCGGGTTCAGTGATGAATCATCGACTTAAGGATCCGGTTTCCAGACCAGGGTCTTGGAGTGGAAATTCAAGTTTTGCCCTTTGGCATACGCAATCACCCAGGACCGCTTCCAATGGATGTGCCACGGGTGGTGGCTTGGATGATCGGTATGATCATATTTTGTTAAACGATTGGGCGACGGGCGATTCAGCCAAGGTCAAGTATGTTCCCGCTTCATTTCGTATCCCGGGTAATGATGGGAATCGTTTTAACGGGAGCGTGAACGGCACTTTCAATGCGTCGGTTCCTGTTGCGGTGGCCAATGCGCTTCATGAGATTTCGGATCACCTCCCCGTGGTCCTCAAGTTGGCGATTGGTCCAGCGGGGGCGTCTTCAGCAGATCCCGCAGAAGATGGATCATGGGATGAACCCTTTCGATTTACCATCTCCCAAAGTTCAAATACCGTTCCATCCGCGCTTGCCCACCGATACATTCAATTTCCAAGGACTTATGCAGATGGTTTGTGCCGCTGGGAAATCCGGGATGCCATGGGAAGGTTAGCGGACCAAGGTTCGGCTTGGGTGGATTCTCGAGGTCGTGTCATGCTGAATGACCTTGTTGCGAAAGGCTGGTTCTCGTTGTCCGTGGAATGGAATGGGAACCCTAATCATAGAGGGTTAAGCGGTAAGGTATTCCGAAGTTCGCAGGGATTTTTACAAGCGCCTTAGGATTTGATCGGTTTTCCTTGGTAGTTCTTGCTGCATTCGCGCAAAAAGTCGAGAATTTCATGTCGGCCTCTGCCGTCCTCGGCGGAGGTCATGAAGGTTGTTGGCAGGGTTTCCCAGGTTGACAGCATGGCTTTTCCGTAGGCCTCCGCATTTTGGTGGGCCTGGAGCATGGAACCTTTATCGGTTTTGGTGAAGACCATGACAAAGGGTACGGCCCATTCGCCCAATTGATTTGCGAAATCGAGGTCGATTTTTTGTGGGGTGAGGCGACTGTCCAGGAGCTGCATCACGCAGATTAGGTTGGAGCGTTTTCGTAGGTAATTCCTCATCATATTATTCCATGCTTCAATATCTTTTTGGGAGGCTTTGGCGTAGCCGTAACCCGGTAAGTCCACCAAGTATAAGGGAGGAACCCCTTGGATATCGACGCTGAAGTGGTTGATTAAACGCGTTTTGCCTGGTTGGGCAGAGCTTTTGGCGAGTCCTTTGTGATCGACCAATCGGTTAATCAACGATGATTTGCCTACGTTGGATCGCCCGATGAGGGCAATTTCGCATCGGTCGGGCTTGGGCAACTGATCCAATCGCAGCCCGCTACCGATGAAGGATGCCTTTATTTTGATCCGTTCCGAATTCATTCCTCAAAAGTATGCGCTAGATCCGTGAACTATCTTTGGACTGCAATCGTTAACCTTTGAGTCAAGAGAATTTCGTCAAACCGAGGGGCTTGAATTGAATTGTTAAACCCTATGAAAAACGCGTCCAATAGCCCAATTTCAATTCTTCCTTACGGCCTAGAAGCAGGGAACAAGAAGGATCAAGTTGCGAAGATGTTCGATGGCATATCGCATCGGTATGATTTGCTGAATCGGTTGCTTTCTGCGGGGATTGATGTTCGGTGGCGAAAGCAGGCCCTGAGGATGTTGGGGAGGCATATTCAACCTGTTCAAATTTTGGATGTGGCTACGGGTACAGCTGACTTGGCTCTGGCTCTGGCTGACCGTTGGCCTTCAGCCAAGGTAGTGGGCGTGGATATTTCCGAGGGTATGTTGGCTATAGGGAGGCGTAAAATTCATGAAGAGGGCCTTGGCTCACGTTTGGAACTTCGAACGGCCGATGCCGAAAATCTCCCTTTTGAGCAAGGCTTTTACGATGCAGTAACGGTAGCCTTCGGGGTGAGGAATTTCGAAAACTTGGAAAAGGGTCTCTCGGAGCTGACCAGGGTATTACGGCCTGGGGGAATCCTCTTAGTTCTTGAATTTTCGCAGCCTCGTTCCTGGCTCATTCGGCAGGCGATGAATTTTTATTCCCGTACCTTGATGCCGGCCTTGGGGGGGTGGCTGTCCAACGATAGAGCTGCTTATACGTATTTACCGGAGTCCGTTGTTGTCTTTCCAGAGGGTCTTGATTTTGAAAAGTATTTGATAGATAGCGGTTTAAAGGTTGTAGAATCCAAAAGACTGAGTATGGGTATTGCCTCGATTTATTTGGCTAAGAAAATTTAAGAACATGGTGAATGCAAGCTCCGTTAAACGGCTTATTGGATTATTCAATATGAGACTCGTATGGCCTACCATGGGGGCCTTGTTTTTATCCTTTTCGTGTTGGGCACAATACAATGCCTATTATGACACCAAGACTTTGCATTTTGGGTTTCATGTGGGTTTTAATTCAAGCAGTCACCGTGTGCAACTCAGTGATTCGCTCAATGTGGCGGGGGTAACGGATCTTCGCTACATTACCCCTGATTTTGGTCCTGGTTTTCAATTGGGTATCATTTCTGATTTACGGATTCATGAATACCTAGCGCTTCGCTTTACGCCAACCCTAATGTTTTCGCAACGGAATTTCGATTATCAGTTTCGTAATATGGATAAACTCACGCGCAAATCGGTGCAGATGGCCAATGTAGACCTTCCACTCACTTTAAAGTTCCGTTCCAAGCGAATGAAGAATTACAGGGTTTACGTTTTGGGCGGCATCAAGGGGATGATTGACATGGCTTCCCAGGAAAAGGTGGTGGATGATATCGACAAAGTCAAATTACGGCGGATAGATCTTGCTTACGAAACAGGGATGGGATTGGATTTGTACCTACCCTATTTTAAACTATCTCCGGAAATCAGGGTGGCCAACGGTTTTCGCAATGTATTAGTGCCTGAAACGCATGACTATTCCAATTTTATGGAGAGTCTTCGATCTAGGACATGGATTTTTTCGTTCACTTTTGAATGACGAATCATATTATATTTAATTGAATCTCGTCACTCTTTATTGTTTCTTTCGATGAGTAATCCTGTTCACCGCAAGATAGCCCTTATTACCGGGGCAAGTTCTGGGATAGGGGAAGCAAGCGCCCGATGGTTCGCAACGTATGGATGGAATCTTGTGTTATGGTCTAGACGATTAGAACGATTGGAGGCGCTCAAAACCGACCTTCTGCGTGATATAGGGAATGGCTTGGAGGTTTGGGTGGACGAAGTGGATGTGCGGCTCGAGGCCGATGTCAACAAAGCTTTTGCAGCCTTACCCCATTCCTTCC
>VHAW01000026.1 GCA_016872225.1 Sphingomonadales bacterium
CCAGTACATGGCTGGGTTCAAGCTTAGACTGTCTTCAGAGTTAAACCCTTGCAGGGCAGACCCATCGGTATAAATGGTCACATTGCGAATCGAATGCCGATCGTTCTGCGCGCCAGTTCCTGAGGTAAACCCCAGGTATCCCACAAAATTTGCGGGGGCATAGACGCGATTAAGCCAAATCACATTATTAACGGTCACCGTAACATATCCGCTATCGTATTCTATACGGGCGGCGTTGTAGGCATTGGATCGAATAAAATTGAGATTCCCTGCGGTATTGGTTACTTTGTATAAGGCAGGAAAACATTCGTCATAGCCCGGTCCACTGTAGACCTGAATTTCAGGATTGGCACCGCATCCATTATCATAGGGGTCAAAGACGACTTTGAGTCCAGTCCCGTTGGTAGGTATACCGATACCTCCTCCGGACACAAAACCTGAAGGTGGAATGGAAAGGAAACAAAAAGCAATACCGTCGGCCGCAGTTCCATCAAAAATACGGAATTCAAATTCGGCGATCCATTTGGTGCAAAGGCTTAGGTCCAACGGTTGGTCGTAAAAAATGCCACCGTTGCTTCCATTTACCGGGGGCATCAAGATGAGCTCGTTGGAGAAGGTGTCCACATCACCGTTGGTATCGCCTATCCCGGCAAGACCATTCATAGTCCACCCCGTGGTATTTATCAAGGGTTGACCCTGCAACTGGGCATAGACATAACCTTGTGATATTCCGTTGTTCGCGTTCAACATTCCAAGCGTTAGGGTCCCTATAAACCACCAATTACATGACATTTTGGCAGAAAATAAGGCTAATAGCCTATGAAATCTCATTCTGTATGTATTGGCAGGGTCTTTGCGGTCTTGTGCCAAGGAACAACTCTAAATTTAACCCTATGTCGGATTTTGAATCAAATGTAACCTCTAGCCAACCTGATGAAGCCCTAAAAACCCCAACTGAGGAAGGAAGCGAGGGGGAAGCGGTTCACGATGGGGATGGCTCCGCGGGGAACCAAAGCGATCTTGCCGCTCAGTTGGAGGAATCTAAACAGAAATATTTGTATTTGCTTTCGGAATTTGAAACCTACAAAAGGAGAATGGCCCGCGAGCGAATGGATTTATTTCGCAATGCTGGTAAGGACCTCATTGTAGAATTGTTACCAGTATTGGACGATTTTGAGCGTGGTTTGGAAGTTATGGACCAATCCTCCGATGTGGTATCGATCCGTGAAGGGGTTGATTTGGTTTACCAGAAATTCAAAAATCTATTGGTTCAAAAAGGTCTTCAGCCCATTGTTTCGGTGGGAGCCGATTTTGATGTCGAAAAGCACGAGGCTATCTCCCAAATACCGGCCCCATCTCCCGATCAAGCGAACAAAGTAGTGGCTGAAATCGAAAAAGGCTATTTGCTCAACGATCAAGTTTTGCGTTTTTCTAAAGTCATCGTAGGCGTTTGAAAGCGAATAGGCGGCTCATGGGGTTAACTGCTATGAACTTAAAAATAATTTATTTAAACCAGTGTTATGGCCAAGCGTGATTATTACGAAGTGTTGGGGGTAGGTCGGCAGGCTGGCGAAGATGAAATCAAAAAAGCATACCGCAAGGCGGCCTTGCAATTTCACCCGGACAAGAACCCTGGGGATGCCAAGGCCGAAGAAAAATTCAAGGAAGCGGCCGAAGCCTACGAAGTTCTGAGCAATTCGGACAAACGAGCACGTTATGATCGCTTTGGCCATCAAGGGGTTGACCCAGGTATGGGCGGTGGGGGCGGAGGTTTTTCGATGGAAGATATTTTCTCTCAATTCGGTGACATCTTTAGCGAAGGCTCACCTTTTGAAGGGTTTTTTGGGGGTGGTGGACGAGGAAATCGTCGGGCTAATCGCGGGGCTAATCTGCGGATTCGTGTTAAGTTAACCTTGGAAGAAATTGCCAAAGGCATCGAAAAGAAGGTCAAGGTCACCAAGGCCGTTCCCGCAGAGGGCGTTACCTACAAAGCCTGTGCAACCTGCGGGGGCACCGGACAGATTCAGCGAGTTACAAATACAATTTTAGGTCAAATGCGTACCGCCAGTACATGTCCTCACTGCGAGGGCAGTGGGCAAATGGTGGACCGACGCCCACCCGGTGTGGACCCCGATGGGTTGCAGCGCAAGGAAGAGGTAATTTCGGTTCATATCCCAGCAGGGGTAGCCGAAGGCATGCAGCTCAGTGTATCGGGCAAGGGTAACGCCGGTCGTAACGGAGGACAGCCTGGTGATTTGATCGTGTTGGTTGAGGAAGAACCCCATCCGCATTTCAAAAGGGATGGGAATCATGTTTTGTACGATTTGCCTGTATCGGTGGTGCAGGCTGCTATTGGAGACCATATCGAAGTGCCAACCTTGGACGGCAGGGCCCGGATTCGTTTGGAGCCAGGAACCCAACCCGGTAAATTGCTTCGACTCAAGGGCAAGGGTCTGCCGGCGGTGAATGCGTACGGTCGTGGGGATCTCATCATTTTTGTCAATGTTTTTGTGCCCACCAAGCTTTCCAAGGACGAGAAAGAAACCTTGGAGAAATTGGGTGCTTCGGAGAATTTCAAACCGACCAACACCGACGATTCCGGCAAATCCTCTTTTTTTGATCGAATGAGGGATTTTTTCCAGCACGATTAATCGTATATTCGCGGCAGCTTATCCAGAAGGACGGAGGGAACGGCCCTACGATGTCCTGGCAACCGCAAGCGACAGGCTGCTGTCGATTGGTCCGGTGCCAAATCCGTTGCTTCAGACAACAACTTGAGGCAGCCGATAAGCAGGAGTAACCGTCCGAACAAGTGACGGTCACCACTGCAGCCCGCTTCCTGCGGATAAGCCACTCGAAAGTTTGGCTTTTTTTATGCACGATAATTTGAAACAAGCGCTTGCCCAACGCATTCTGGTGTTGGACGGAGCCATGGGGACTCAAATTCAGTTACGCAAACTGACCGAGGCGGATTACCGCGGAACCCGCTTTGCGGACTGGCCCCGCGATGTCCAGGGGAACAATGAATTGCTTAGCCTTACCCGCCCGGATATCATTGCCCAAATTCACAGGGATTATCTGGATGCAGGTGCGGATATTTTGGAGACCAACACCTTCAACGCTCAACGTATTTCCATGGCCGATTATGGCATGGAAGAATTGAGTTACGAACTCAATGTCACCTCAGCTCGTTTGGCCAGAGAACAGGCTGATTTGGTAACGTCCCTGAATCCGGCTAAGCGCCGTTTTGTGGCTGGGGCGATCGGCCCAACCAACAAGACGGCCAGCATCAGTCCGGATGTGAACAATCCCGGGTTTCGTTCGGTGTACTTTATGGAATTGGTGGAAGCTTATACCGAGCAGATTCGCGGCTTGGTGGATGGAGGGGTCGATATCTTGCTAGTGGAGACCATTTTTGATACACTCAACGCCAAGGCGGCCCTCTACGCCATTGATCATTATTTCCGGAACCGCGGAGAGGAACCCTTGCCCATTATGGTCAGTGGTACCATTACGGACAACAGCGGTCGAACACTCTCAGGTCAAACGGTGGAGGCGTTTTTTTATTCGCTTTCGCATCTGCCTTTGTTGAGCATCGGTTTGAATTGTGCGCTGGGGGCAAGGCAAATGCGTCCTCATTTGCAGGCCCTTTCGGCTTGTTCGCATTATGGGGTTTCAGCCCATCCTAACGCCGGTTTGCCCAACGCCTTTGGAGCCTATGACGAAGACGCTGATACCATGCGTTTGCAAATTCGGGAATTTCTGCAGGAATCCCTGGTGAACATTTTAGGGGGATGTTGCGGAACTGGTCCCGAACATATTCGAGCCATTGCTGAAGAAGCTTCTCAGTATGCGCCACGGCCGTTGCCTTCGTTGCAGCAGCGCTTGAGCCTTTCTGGTTTGGAGCCTCTGGTGGTCCGGGAGGACACCAACTTTATTAATATTGGCGAAAGGACCAATGTTACGGGATCTCGAGCTTTTGCTCGTTTGATTCAAGAGGATCGTTTTGAAGAGGCTGTGGAAGTGGCCCGACAGCAAGTCGAAAACGGGGCCCAAATGATTGATATCAATTTTGATGAAGGCATGATTGATTCGGTTGCGGCGATGATTCGTTTTTTGAACCTTATCGCGGCCGAACCCGATATCGCTAGAGTTCCGGTGATGATTGATTCCTCTCGTTGGGAAGTTTTGGAAGCAGGTTTGGCCTGTGTTCAAGGCAAAGCGGTGGTTAATTCCATTTCGCTCAAAGAGGGGGAAGCGGTCTTTTTGGATCATGCCCGTACGGTTCGTTCGTACGGCGCTGCGGTGGTGGTCATGGCCTTTGACGAAGAGGGACAGGCCGATTCCTTGGAGAGGCGCATTGCGATTTGTCGTAGGGCCTACGATTTGCTCACGAAACAGGCGGGCTTCCCACCACAGGACATCATTTTTGATCCCAATATCCTCACGGTGGCTACGGGCATCGAAGAACACCAGAATTATGCGGTGGATTTCATTCAAGCCACGGCGTGGATTAAGGCCAACCTGCCCTATGTCAAGGTCAGTGGTGGAGTTTCTAACATTTCTTTTTCGTTTCGCGGAAACGATAAAGTCCGAGAGGCTATGCATTCTGCTTTTCTGTATCATGCCATTCGGTCAGGTATGGATATGGGGATCGTCAATGCGGGTCAGATTGAGGTCTATGTTGAAATCGACCCGATACTTTTGGAGCACGTTGAAGATGTGTTGTTGAATCGTCGTCCCGATTCCACCGAACGTTTGGTAGCTTTGGCCGAGTCTTATAAGGGAAGCCAGGCCAAACAAAATCCAGGCAAGGACTTATCGTGGCGTGAAAAGACTGTTCGCGAGCGACTTACTTATTCTCTTGTCAAAGGTTTGGACGAATATATCGTAGAGGATGTGGAGGAGGCACGGCTTGAATTCGAGAAACCCCTTCATTTGATTGAAGGTCCCCTGATGGACGGGATGAATGTGGTAGGGGATTTGTTTGGAGAAGGCAAAATGTTTTTGCCGCAGGTGGTCAAAAGCGCACGGGTTATGAAAAAGGCCGTCGCTGTTCTGCTACCTTACTTGGAGGCCGAAAAAGAAAGAGCTGCTGCGGCCGGAGAATCCGGGGAAGCTTCCAACAAAGGCCGCATCCTTATGGCAACGGTCAAAGGCGATGTGCACGATATCGGTAAGAATATCGTGGGCGTTGTTTTGCAATGCAATAATTACGAGGTGGTGGATTTAGGGGTTATGGTGCCTACCGATCGAATACTGGAGGAGGCTGTGCAGCACCAAGTGGATATCATTGGCCTATCGGGTTTGATAACTCCCTCCTTGGATGAAATGGTGGGTGTGGCCCGCGAAATGGAGCGGAGGGGCATGCAAATTCCCCTGCTCATCGGAGGGGCCACCACCTCCAAGGCGCATACGGCGGTCAAGATTGCCCCGACCTACGGGGGAACGGTGGTGCATGTTCTGGATGCCAGCCGTTCGGTCCCGGTGGTTTCTACTTTGCTCAGCCCCGAACACCGCCAAGCCTTTATGGTCCGAAATAGGCAGGAGCAGGACATGATGCGCGAAGGCTACCTGAAGCGGGCAGCCGCCAAAAATATGCTGAGCCTGGAGCAGGCCAGATCACGTCGGTGGAATACCGATTGGTCAGGCTATCAACCATCGATTCCCCTTAGGCAGGGTATTCAATATGAAATGGAATGGTCTTTGGAAGAATTGGTGGATTATATCGATTGGACGCCTTTTTTTCAGGCTTGGGAATTGCATGGTCGTTTCCCGGATTTACTTCAAGACGAAGTGGTTGGTGAAGCAGCCACCAAATTATTTGAGGATGCGCAACATATGCTGAGTACCTTGGTTTCTGGTAAGCAGTTGACGGCCAAAGCGATATGGGGTTTATTCCCGGCTTATTCCACGCCCAACGATCGATTGGTCATGGATGGGCGATGGGAGTTTCCGATGTTACGGCAGCAAGTTGCCAAGGCTGGAGATTTGCCAAATTTTTGTTTGAGCGATTTTGTGGCGCCTCAAGGGAGTGGGGTGCAGGATTGGGCCGGAGCCTTTGCGGTGGGGATTTTTGGGGTAGAGGTCCTGGCTCAACAGCATCAACAAAACCACGATGATTTTTCGGCTATCATAGTCAAAGCCCTAGCCGATCGCCTGGCGGAGGCTTTGGCCGAAGCCTTGCATGCCAAAGTCCGTCAGGAAGATTGGGGTTATGCCCCCATGGAGCAATACAGCAACATGGATCTGATTGCGGAGAAATACCGAGGCATCCGGCCGGCTCCGGGGTATCCTGCCTGCCCGGATCACCTGGACAAGCCTACGATATGGAAGATGTTAGGCGTCGAGGAGAGGCTGGGCATGCAATTGACCGAAAATTTAGCCATGACGCCAGCTGCTGCCGTCTCTGGTTTTTATTTGGCTCATCCTCAAGCCCAATATTTTGGGGTGGGTAAAATTGCCCAAGATCAATTGGAGGACTATGCCCTTCGACGCGGGGTGGAGGTGGAGGAAGCCAGGCGATGGTTAGCCCCCGTTTTATTGGATTCTTAAATCAATGTTATGAAAATTACCGACTATATTCAACAGGCCAACGGCCGCACCCTTTTTTCCTTCGAAATTCTCCCTCCGCTCAAAGGACAGGATATCCATGAAATTTACAACGGTATTGTTCCGCTTATGGAGTTTAAACCGCCTTTCATTGACGTGACTTATCACCGCGAGGAATTTTTACTCAAACCCCTTTCGGATGGAACGTTCCGTCGTATTACCACCCGCAAAAGACCAGGCACGGTAGCGATTTGTGCGGCCATTATGAACCGTTTCAAAGTCGATGCGGTCCCGCATTTGATCTGCGGGGGATTTAGCAAGGAGGAAACCGAAAACGCGTTGATTGACCTCCATTTTTTAGGCATTGATAATGTCTTGGTTTTGCGGGGTGACAACCTCAAACACGAGACCAGCTTTGTACCCCAACCGGACGGTAATCAAAATGCAGTGGAACTTTTGCAACAGGTGGTTCGGATGAATCAGGGGCGCTACATTGATGACGAATTGGTCAACGCCACTGCAACGAATTTTTGTATTGGGGTAGCCGGTTACCCAGAAAAACACCACGATGCACCCAACCTCAAAGCAGATATCCGTTGGCTCAAACAAAAGGTCAAGGCGGGGGCCACCTTTATCACGACCCAAATGTTTTTTGATAATCAAGCCTATTTTGATTTTGTCACCATGTGCCGCAAAGAAGGCATTGACATCCCCATTATTCCAGGAATCAAGCCTTTGGCTTCGCTCAAGCAAATCACTCTTTTACCCAAGGCTTTTCATATCGATATCCCGGAGGCTTTGGCCGATGCGGTGGAGCAGGCGCCTAACGAGCAGGCCGTGAGGCAAATAGGTATAGAATGGGCCATTGCCCAATGCCGTGAGCTTAAAGCAGCGGGGGTTCCGGTGCTCCACTTTTATACCATGGGCAAAAGCCAAGCGACCAAACGCATTGCCGAAGCCGTTTTTTAGGGTGAAATTTTTCTTCTTTCTAGCATGGCTTGGTTCTAGACTAGCCGAACATTGGCGTGGTGTTGGCTTGTTATTGGTTTTGGGGATGGTGGTTACCATCAGGGCATTCGCACAAGGTGGTGCATTGGTACAAGGTGATGCCAACGAATGCTTGGCGATTCCCGCCTTGGTGGCCCCCGTCTTGGATGGCCGTTTGGATGATCCGCTATGGCAAACGGCTCCTCGAATCACCCGTTTTACCCAGCGGGAATTGCAACTGGGGATGCCTTCCACCGAGCGAACCGAGGTGGCTGTGGCCTACGATGAACAATATTTGTATTTGGCGGTTTGGTGTTACGATCAAAATTCCAAGTCCTTAATCGCCCGCGAATTGCGTCGGGATTTTGATTATACGATAGATGATAATTTTATCGTAGTAGTGGACCCGTACCGTGACCGAAGGAACGGTATTATGTTGGTTACCAATCCGGTAGGGGCCAGGGCGGATCTGCAAATCTTTAACAACGGGGCTTCGACCAACGCCTTTTGGAATGGGGTATGGGATGTGAGGACCAGGATGACCGATGAAGGCTGGTTTGCGGAATTTGTGATCCCCTTTTATACTTTCAAATACCGAGTCGGTGTGGAGGAGCAGGAATGGGGTATCAATTTTGAGCGGAATATCCGTCACAAACGGGAACAAGTTCGTTGGCAGGGCTGGGCACGGGATCATCGAATCGAACAAATGAACCTCGCAGGATCTTTGCGCGGATTGCAGCAATTGTCTCAAAACCAAATGGTGGAAATTAAACCCTACGGATTGGGCGGCGGAGAGTTCAAAGCAGACCAGCGCCGTGCCGTGGGCAATTGGGGGGGTGATGTCAATTATTTGCTGAATCCAACGTATCGGCTTAATCTCACCATTAATACCGATTTTGCCCAGGTCGAGTCGGATCAACAACAGATTAACTTGACGCGTTTCCCCCTTTTCTTTCCGGAATTAAGGGAGTTTTTCCTGGAGGGGGATGATTATTTCAATTTTGGTTTTGGGGGGAATCGGATCATTCCTTTTTACACCCGTCGTATGGGGTTGGATGACCAAAGGGAATCCGTGCCCATCCTCGCCGGGGCTCGTTTGTTGGGCAAAGAGGATGACCGGACTCTGGGATTGATGAGTATTCAAACTGCTGCGACCGAAAATCAGGCTTCGACCAATTATACTACCGCCTCTTGGCGACAGGATGTCGGGGGGCAGAGCGTGGTCAGTGCCGTGACCACCAACCGTATAACCGCCAACCGCTGGCACAGCACCAACGGAATCAACGGTCGTTACAGTACCTCCAAGCTGTGGGGTAACAAGAATCTGGATTTGGGAGGAGCCATCCTTCATACCTACGCTACCGACAAGGGGTGGATAACTGAGGCTACAGCCTATCGTTTTTATGTGCATTATCCCAACGATCGTTGGTCGGTTTTTGCCTCGGCCCAGCGGGGTCCGGAGGCTTTTGACCCGGAAGTAGGTTTGATGTTACGAAGGGGATTCCGGGAGCAATTTGTGGATGTGGGTTACCGACCCCGACCCCGTAAGCGGACCCATTGGATACGGCAATATGATTTTCGACCGGTGCAGTTGAACCACACCCAATACGACGACAACGGGGCTATCCAGTCTTTGAATTATTCAGTGCAATTTTTGGGATTGGATACCAAAAGTGGGGAGTCTTTGAGTCTGAACCACGGGGTGGTGGCCGAAGGTTTACGTGCACCTTTTGAGCTGGCGCCCGACATCGTCATCCCTCAAGGGATGTATTGGTGGAGACAGTCTACAGCCCGGTTACGCACCTTTAGGGGGCGCAAATTGGCTTTAGACAGCCGCTGGGCCTGGGGGCAATTTTACGACGGTCAATCAGTGCAAACCCAGACTGAAATCCTATGGCGCAGCAGCCGTTACTTGGGGTTCAATCTGCGCTTCGAGCATAATCAGATTGACTTGCCTGTCGGAACTTTGGAGACTAATCTGGTGGGCTTTCGGATGACTTATGCCCTGAATCCTAAGGTTTTTGGCTCCCTTCTGAGTCAATGGAATTCGGCCCAAGATGAGCTTAACATCAATTTTAGATTACAGGTTATCCCGGGCATCGGAAAGGATTTTTTCTTGATTGTCAATCAGCTTTACAGCACGAGTTTCAGAACTTGGTTGCCCACCCGAAGTACGGTTTTGGGTAAGTTGATTTGGCGATTAGTGGTTTAGGGCCGAGGTGCTAAGCGGGGTTGCGCTTGGATAATTTGCGTATAATGCCGGGTCGCCTCGTTGGAATAATAGATATCGCAGGTATGGTTGCTGGGCCCGGAACCGGGTTGGCGGCGGATGTATAAAATAGGTTTTTCGTTTTTACGAACAAACAATTTTACTTTGGTTCCGGACTTGGTTTTGAAATAGCCTTTGGCCGAATAGCCATCAGCAAACCCGTTGATTTTGATGCGGATGGACGGGATTTCGCTAATGGTATCCACGGAGACGATTTGCTCCCAGGGGAGGTTCGTGCTGTACATGCCACCGATGCGAAGGCCATCTTTCTGAACCAAGAGTTCGGAAGGCCGGTCTCCTGCCCACATCAAGACCGAAACCAAAATCAAAGCTCCCATCAGTACCCCCGGTGCCACAAAACGTAGCCCTCGTGGCGAGGGCAGGCGATCCCGGTAGGTCCAGGTAAACCATGCCAGTCCCCCAAGGGTCCAGTAAAGGGTGATGGGGATCAACCATTGACAATAGCGGTCTAAGTCTGCCTCGGCAAGGTCTACCAAGCCGCTGCAGACGAGGCTACCCCAACCTCCCCATAGGAGGAGGCCCAGGGCCAAGCTGTCAAAAAAGCGCCTTTGGAGCTTCAAATACCCGGCCAAATCAAAAGCAGCTTGCTCTTCGGCCGACATGGTATTGTATCCGTTGAGCCAAGTGGCCGCGTTGCGGGCATGGATCAATCGACCCACGCTCCCCAACACGATCGCCAAAAAAAAGGGGAGGAAGAGGAGTTCCATCGTCGCCTAAATTTACATCCCATGAACTTAAGTTTAAGTCACTGCCAGAAACGGCGAAGAGAGGCCCTATCGTATTGGAATTTCGTGGTAATGCGGTTCGTCAAAGTACATTGGTTACGTGTCCCGATGGGGTTCTCGATTTTCTTTTTGATGGTATGTTTGAGGGTAGCCGCTTCTGTCCAAACAAATGAATCGTACGGTGAGGTGGATGCCAACCTTTGGCTAAGGTCATCGGTTGAGGATGTTCTGCATCAAATGACGATAAGGCAGAAGATCGGCCAATTGATCATGCTGCCCGTTTATGCGCAGGCCGATACAGTAGACACTCAAGTGATGCGTTCGATTCGTGAATACGAGGTCGGTGGATTGATATGGATGAAGGGGAGGAGCCCTCAATTGCGCAAATTGTTACCATTGTATCAAAGTGCAGCCACTTTGCCTTTGTGGTCGTCCATGGATGCCGAGTGGGGGGCTGCAATGCGTATGGAGGATTGTTCTCGTTTTCCCTATGCTTCGACGTTGGGGGCCTGTGGAGATACACTTTTGGTAGAAGAAATTTCTCGAGCTATGGGTCAGGAGCTTAAGGCTTTGGGAATGCAAATCAGTTTTGGACCTGTGGCAGATGTGAACAGCAATCCTTTCAATCCGGTGATTGGCTTTCGTTCCTTCGGGAATCAGGCGCAAGCCGTTGCCGCGATGGCCAGAGCCTATGCCAGAGGTTTGGAACAGGCCGGCATTATGGCGTGTGTGAAACATTATCCGGGTCATGGCGACACGGAAATGGATTCCCACAATGATTTACCGGTGGTGAACAAATCCGTAGAGGCCTTGACTGGGCTGGAGTGGTCTGTTTTTCAAGCTCTGTTGAACGCGCCTTCCATGATGTCGGCGCATTTGGTAGTGAATGTCCTAGATAGCGGACTGGGTTTGCCGGTGAGCTTGAATCCTGCGGCTTTGGAAGGTGTGTTGCGCCGCCAATGGGGCTATCAGGGAATTATTTTCAGCGATGCCCTGAATATGAAAGGAGCAAGTTTGTGTTATCCTCCTGGCGAGCTGGAATGGAGGGCTTTGAAGGCTGGGAATGATGTTCTCTTGTATGTGATGCACGTCAAAGAAGCGGTATTGCGCATTGAGCAAGCTTTGCTTCAGGGAGAATGGACGGAAGAAGAACTAAATCAACGTGTACTTAGAGTTCTAAAGGCCAAAGCGAAGTACGGGTCAAAGTCAAGCGCCAATCCCGAATTGTCTATCACTGGTCCAAAGGCAGTCACTGGTAAAATAGCTCAATGTTATCGAAAGGCTGTGATTCTATGGAAGAAGGATAGCTTGTCTGTTCAAATCTCGCCGGAAGATGCTCGTTTGTATCTGGCTCTGGGCGGGGATCAACCGCGGCAGGCTTATGATCGTTTTGGTCTTTTTGCGCAGGCAGATTTTGCGCATTGTCCTTGGAAGAAACTTGATCGGTTGGGTTATACGGACCGGGAACAGTCGTTGGATTCCTTGTTGGGGATGTACAAGGAATGTGTTTTGGCTTGGCATGTGCCCAGCCAACGTTATGCCGTGGGTTTGGGCATGGATTCCGCATCGTTGGCGCAGTGGATTCCCACGCTTGAGCGTTACCGCCAATCGGGGGGGCGTTTGATTCATTTGGTCTACGGAAATCCGATGGCTTTGGCACGCATCCGTGGAATGGAGGATCCATTAGCCATGAGCATGGCCGGTGATGCGGTGGTCTGTGCCCATGAAGATCATCCCTGGGCATGGGATGCCGCAGTTCAAGCCTTGTTTGGTGCGATTGCCCTGGAGGGTGTTGAAAATATGAAGGTCAATACGGTGCAGACCTCTCGTGTCGGTGCCAAGGGGGTAGTTCTCCCTCGCAAAGGAGATCCGTTGACCGCATCCACCTTGCCCATGCAATGGCAGCCGTTTTTGAATTCCTGGGATGATCGGGGTCAAGTAGTATTTTCCGAGGGAGTTATACAGAAGGCCGATTCCATGGTGGAGGCCGTAAGGACCATGGGCGCTTTTCCGGGTGCTCAGTTGGTGGTGGCCCAAGGACAAAACATTCTTTACGCCAAATCCTACGGGTATTTGGATACCAGCCAATCCATTCCGGTGGATTTGGGCACGGTTTACGACCTTGCCTCTTTGACCAAGGTCTTATCCACCGGGTTGGCGGCTATGGACTTGCATCGTGCGAAACCATTGCCTTTGCGGCATAAACTCAGTGTCCTGCTCCCCGAATTGAAGGATCACCCGTTGGGTCAACGAACCTTGGCGTCCTTGATGACTCACCAGACTGGACTCACCGCGCATTTGGCTTTGGACCAACGGCTGGGCGCAGACCCCAACTTGGCCCGCCAATGGGAGAATCTCAAGCAGTCCCCCCAGGTCTTGATAGATTCGTTGTTACGAATATCCTTGACCTTGCCTTTAGGGCCGGAGGGAAACTATGTATACAGCGACTTGGGTTTGCTGTGGGTGGATCGTTGGTTGCAACGGGAATTCCAAGTCAGGGGTTTGGGGAATTATCGGGAATATTTGCAGGAAAATTGGTACAAGCCTTGTGGTGCAAGTCGCTTGGGGTATCGACCTCTGGAAAAAATATCCTTGCTGCGCATTGCGCCCACTGCGGTAGACACGGTCTGGCGTGAGAAATTAATCCACGGGGAAGTTCATGATCCGATGGCTTATGCCATGGGCGGAATTGCTCCGCACGCAGGCCTATTTGGGACGGCTTCGGACGTGGCGAGGGTTCTGATGCCTTTGGTGACGAGGTATTTTCCAGGCTCGGCGAGGGTTGATTCGACCACGCTAGCTATGTTCACCTCCAGTTATTTCCCTGGAAATCGGCGGGGTCTGCTGTGGGACCGCCCCATACCCGGGTCTTCTCAGGCCAAGGCTTCCCGGAGTTTCGGTCATTCAGGATTTACCGGGACCTATTGTTGGGTGGACCCTGCATCCGGTCTAATCATGGTCTTTTTGTCCAACCGTATTCATCCTCGAGCGGAACCCAATCTCCTTGCCAAATCCAATTTGCGCACGGATTTGTGGGATTTGTTTTATTCAAGCTTGACCCAACAGCCCTAAGTGCGGAACAGGAGCCTTATGGCGGGTGGGGAAGGAGGTGGCTGCGTTACCCTGAGAAATATGATGATCAAAAATTGCGGTAGCTTTATTGAACAAACTTAGCGCTTATTTGTCCTATGAACATGATCGCTCAAGATCGCCCCTTGCGCATTGGTATGGTTTGCTATCCCACTTACGGGGGAAGTGGGGTGGTGGCTACAGAATTGGGGAAGGGGCTGGCGGAGCGTGGGCATTCGGTTCATTTTATTTCCAATACCCAACCTGCACGGCTGGATGCCTTTCGAGAGAATTTGTATTTCCACGAGGTGAGCATGGTGCATTATCCTCTCTTTGAGCATTCCCCCTACGTGCTGGCCTTGACTGGGAAAATGGTGGAGGTGGCCAGGGAACAGCAATTGGATCTCTTTCACGTGCATTATGCGATCCCCCATGCTACTGCTGCCCACCTGGCCAAAGAAATTTTGGTAGGGCAGGGAAAGCGTATTCGGGTGGTGACGACGCTCCACGGGACTGATATCACGTTGGTGGGGAAGGATCCCAATTACGCGCCGGTGGTGAGTTTCGCGATCCAACAATCGGATGTGGTCACCGCGGTATCGGAGTACCTTCGGGAGGAGACCTTGCGCTTTTTTGATTGCCGCAAGGATGTGCAGGTGATTCCCAATTTTGTGGACTTGCAACGGTTTAAGCCGTTTGCAAGAGCAGGTTTGCGAGAGCGATTTTGTCTGCCCGATCATCGCTTGTTGATTCATGTTTCCAATTTCCGTAGGGTCAAACGCATCGATCGGGTCTTGGAGTGGTACCGTGCAATTACTAATTCAATACCGGCTTCCTTGCTGATGGTGGGGGACGGCCCGGAATTGCCCAAAGCCGAGCAGACGGTCAAAGAATGGGGAATGCAGGGGCGCGTGCATTTCGTTTGTAAGCAGGATCTCGTGGAAGAGCTTTGTGCGGTTTCGGACCTGATGTTGTTGCCTTCTGAAACCGAGAGTTTTGGGTTGGCTGCCTTGGAGTCCATGGCATGCGGGGTTCCTGTCATGGCCAGCGATGCAGGAGGCTTACCCGAACTCATTGGAGACGGTATCAACGGACTGCTAGTCAGCGAAGATGGACAGATGAGAGGAGTCCAAAGGGCGATTGAAATTTTGAGCAATGCCGAACTTTTGCAGCAATATCGGAACGCAGCGTTGCACCGCGCATCGCAGTATAACATCACTCATATCTTGCCACGTTACGAGAGCCTTTACACAAGCTTGTAATAGCATGGTAGGAAGGGTCTAAATTATTTCGCATCTATATCCGGCATGTCCCGTCCCATCATCGAGGCTAAGGGTCTCATAAAGTCCTACGGAACCTTCAAGGCGGTCGATGACCTAAGTTTTGAATTGCTTGAAGGTTCGGTTATGGGATTTCTAGGACCAAATGGCGCGGGCAAAAGCACCATCCTGCGCATGCTGGTAGACCTTATTCGCCCTGTTGCCGGGAATTTATTTTTGTTTGGTTTGGATTACCGCCGTCATCGCGGTCAAATTTTGTCCCGGATCGGTTGTTTGATCGAAAAACCAGATTTTTACAGGTATTTGGGGGCCTTGCAAAACCTTGAATTGTTGGGGAGGGCGTCCGGAATTCCCAACCCCAGGCAGCGGGCCATGGAAATGTTGGAATTCGTGGGATTGGCTGGACGTGAACGCGATGCGGTTTCCTCCTTTTCTCACGGGATGCGTCAACGCCTTGGTTTGGCGCAGTGCCTGCTGCACAATCCTGACTTGATTATTCTGGATGAGCCAGGGACCGGCTTGGATCCTCAGGGCATTGTGGATATGAGGGAAATGATTTTGACGTTGAATCGCGAACAGGGCAAAACCATCTTGCTTTCTTCTCATCATTTGCCTGAAGTGGAGGCGGTTACCACGCACCTGGTGCTGATGAACCGTGGTCGATGTTTGGTGCAGGGTTCCGCAATAGAACTTTTGTCCCAGCAGGATCGCAAAATCCGCTTGGAGGTGGATAACGCCTCGGCCGCGATGCATTGCCTAAATTCCATGCTGCTTGGCGACAAGGTACAGCAAAGCAATGCCCATTACCTCGAGCTTACCTTGAGCCGGGAGGAATTACCTCCTTTGATCAAGGTCTTGGTGGAGGGCGGCATCGCAGTTTATGCCGTGGAATCGCG
>VHAW01000027.1 GCA_016872225.1 Sphingomonadales bacterium
AACCACCCCAAGTTGCGGGTGCGCTCCAGTTCCCCGTTGCAACGGATGTAAAAGTGGCTGGGGCTTGAGAGCTGACAGAAATATTGTCAATGGAGGCACCCGGTGGTGTACCGCCACTGCCATCGTTTTTCCAATGGAAAACAATCCGATAGGAACCCGCAGGCAGATAAGCAGCGCCAGAGAAAGTCTGAACAGTCGTTGCTTGCAAATTGCCACTAGTCACCAATACTGCCCCAGGCAACGAACTTGGAATTGCCGTTAGGCCTAATCCTGGGTAGGTTGTACTTCCAGCTGGTGTTGTGGTGATAGGAACAAAGAACACTTGCCAGAGATCAAATGATGATTCCCCGCCAGAGAGCCAATTGAACGAGACATTGACCCGCTCCTCACCGGCAGGCACGACGATGTCTCTCCAGAAGAAATTGGAGGCGGCAGCCGTATTCAAATACCCAGGCGTCAAGCCATCCGCAGAAATGTAGGCTGAGTACCCACCAAACGGCGCGGTGGTATTGGATAACCCTAAAACCCAAGGGTTGTTGGCGCTATTCGCTGCGGTCCAGCCGTTGTCAGCAAAAGAACTGCCAAGTTCGAACCCCCCTGCACCGGCCGGATCGACCAAGATGGTGGGTTGAGCATGGACAATGGCTGTGCCTGTTACCAACAGGACCAGCATAAGGAGCATTGTCCTAATGGCCATAGGGAGGCGATTTGGAATGCTTTTGAGGAGAGTCAAGGATGTATTCATGCCTTACGATTTAGTTAGATGGATAAATTTAGCAAAAATTTTTGATTAACGAACTTTTAATTCATTTTTTTTGAAAAAATTCGTTCGGAAAAGAATGCCGCAATTGCGTGCGGTGTATTCGGCGCGATTAAGGCGCCTGGAACAGGTACGAGAGCGTGTGGCCTACCGGTTGAAGGGAGGGAATATCCCCCAAAAAGGCCTGCCATAGGACTTTTCCGCCTCCTTTGCCCCCTTCAGGGCCCAAATCCACCAGATAATCGGTCGCTTGCAGCAGGTCCAGTTGATGTTCGATGACCAATACGGTATGCCCCTTGTCCACCAGGGCCTGTAGCAAATCCACCAGCACCCTGATATCATCCAAATGCAGGCCTGTGGTGGGCTCGTCCAGGACATAGAAGGTATGACCGCCCTCACGGCGGCCCAATTCGGTGGCCAATTTGAGCCGCTGCGCTTCTCCACCGGACAGGGTGGTGGCCGGTTGACCCAATTTGAGGTAACCAAGGCCGACCTTGTCCAGGGTCTGCAGGCGTTTGCGCAGATGGGGCATCCCTTCAAAGAACTCCACGGCCTCCCGAATAGGCATTTCGAGGACATCGTGTATGGAACGCCCTCGGTAGCGTACCTCCAAGGTGTCTTTTTGGTAGCGACGCCCTGCGCAGTATTCGCAGGGTAATTCCACATCCGGCAGAAAGTTCATTTCGAGCACCCGCACCCCGGCGCCACCGCAGGCTTCGCAACGACCCCCGGATACATTGAACGAAAACCGACCCGGCCCGTAACCCCGCATTTTGGATAGGGGCATCTCGGCATAGAGATTCCGAATATCCGTAAACAAACCGGTATAGGTGGCGGGATTGGAACGAGGGGTGCGGCCAATGGGGGATTGGTCGATTTCGATCACTTTGTCGATGCTTTGAAAGCCTTTGAGGGTCTTGTAGGGGAGATGCATTCGACGGCTGCCGGAGATTTTGTTCATCAGGACAGGAACCAAGGTCTCGTTGATCAAAGAGGATTTGCCCGACCCGGAAACCCCGGAGACTCCCAGCAGACAGCCCAAAGGAAGTCGAAGGTCCACCGTTTGAAGGTTATGACCGGAAGCCCCCTGGAGTTCCAGCCAAGTTCCGAGACCTAGGCGCTGCCTGGAGACTCCGACTTTCTTGCGGCCGACCAGATAATCGGCGGTTAAGCCCTCGGATTGGAACATCAAGGCAGGCGGACCTTGAGAAACCAACCTTCCGCCTTCCTTTCCGGCCCCTGGTCCTAAATCAAGGATCCAATCGGCGGCCCGGATCATCTCCTCGTCATGTTCGACCACCAGCACGGTATTGCCCAGGTCCCTAAGGTGGCGCAAGGCACCGATCAGGCGTTGGTTATCGCGTTGATGCAATCCAATGCTGGGTTCATCCAATATATAGAGGACTCCACGGAGGCCGGAGCCAAGCTGACCTGCCAGACGAATACGTTGGGATTCCCCGCCGGATAAGGTCGCTGTGGTCCGGTGCAGGTGCAAATAGCCCAAGCCCACATCCAAAAGAAACTGCAACCTTGTCCTTAATTCTTTGAGAATCTCACCGGCAACGACGGCTCTGTTGCCTTCAAAGGTACCCCCCAAGGCGTTTAACCAGACTTGAAGGGCATCAAGCTCCATCGCGCACAGTGTGGCGATGCTCTTCCCTTGGATCAAGAAATGCAAGGCCTCTTTCTTGAGGCGACCACCTCCACATTCTACGCAGGGCTTCTGACGGACAAAGCGCTGCACCCATTCTTGCAACGAGGCCGTGCCCCATTCGTCTTGCCTGGCGATCAAGGCCATCAGACCGTCAAATTCGTAGTATTCCACGCCTCTTTCCTTGCCCATATCCATGGCAACGGGTTCCTTCTGACCGTAGAGAAGCACATGCTTTTGTTCTGGCTTGAGCTTCCTGACCACTGTCTGCAACCCGAAGCCATGCTTCTTGCCCAATGCGATAATGATCCTGAAAATCCAATTGTCTTTGTATTCGCCCAGCGGAGCAATCCCCCCGGCCGCGATGGTCAAATCCTGATCAGCAAAAATGAGCTCCGGGTCCGCTTCGACTTTATACCCCAAACCCTGGCATTTAGGGCATGCGCCGTAGGGGAGATTGAAGGAAAAGGTATTCGGTTGCGGCTCATCGTAGGCAAGTCCGTTTTCCAAATCGGTCAATAACCTGCTGAAATACCGCCATTCCCAAACTCCTTGAGCTTGAGGCTGGGTTTGGGACTGCATTTGAGCCTCTGCCTCTGCGCTGGCTGGATTTCCGCACAAAAGGATGCCTTTCCCCAGCTTCAAAGCAAGATCCACGCTACTCTTCAGGCGATGAGCAGGGTCCTTGCCTGGGATCAACCGATCTACCACCAATTCAATATCGTGCACCCTGTAGCGGTCCACTTGCATGCGGGATCGTAATTCGGTAACCTCCCCGTCAACCCTGACTTTGGTGAAACCCTGTTTACGCCAATGTTCGAAGAGGTCGCGGTAATGGCCCTTGCGGCTGCGGACCAACGGCGCCAAAAGCATCAAATCCCGATGATGGTATTCGCTGACCAAAAGGTCCATGATCTGCTCCCTGCTGAATTGCTGCATCGGTTTGCCGGAAATCCATGAATGCGCCTCCCCAATGCGGGCATACAGCAGCCTTAGGAAATCATAGATTTCAGTCGTGGTACCGACAGTGGAGCGAGGATTGCGGGAGGTGGTTTTCTGCTCAATGGCAATCACGGGACTTAGGCCCTCGATGCGATCCACAGCAGGTCGCTCCAGTTTGCCCATAAATTGCCGCGCATAGGCCGAAAAGGACTCCAAATACCTACGCTGGCCTTCGGCATACAAGGTGGCAAAAGCCAACGAGGATTTACCACTCCCGCTGGGCCCGGTGATGACTACCAGGGACTGACGGGGAATATCAAGGTCCAGCGATTGTAAATTATGTTCCGCAGCACCCTCAATGCGGATGATATCCCTGTGCGGAACTGCAGACGAACCCCCTTGCGGGGCAGCAGATGAGACTCCACAATAGGTAACCTTGGCCGAATTCACCTACTAGGTCCTTTGGAACTTTGGGGATGGAGTCCCCATTCCGAAACAGGAACCGAAACCCAACGCGATGCCTTCTGAGTAAATTCAGGGGTAGGCTTACGCAGGGTGTACATTCTACGATCTTTGTTATGTAAAAAGGGCTTGCGGATCCAGGGATTGAAAATTTTGAGTTGACGAAAGTCCATACCCTGACTGCGAGCATAAGCCGCCCAATTGGGAACCGGTTCCTGGATGGTCCATTCCGTAGTTTCGTAGGGCAGGTAAAGCTGAGATTCTGTCAGATGAAAGCCGTAGCATTCGGGGTGCTTCATGATGGTCTTGATGGCGAGAATCCGGGGCAAGTACCGAGATGTTTCATTGTTAAGATATAATTCTGAATATTGGTCTTTGCCTTGGTAATTGGCGGCTTGTTGTAGCCCTGATGTGCCCATGTTATAGGAAGCCGCCACCATGGACCAATTGCCAAACTGGGCATGGGATTTGCGCAAATACCTGCACGCAGCCTCGGTAGTCAACCACGGGTCATAACGCTGATCCACCTCTTCATTGACTTGCAATCCATATTGACGGGCGGTGGTAGCCAGAAATTGCCAGAAGCCCACGGCCTCTGCCGAAGAAATGGCGTTGACAAGTCCGCTTTCAGCTACGGCAAGATATTTAAAGTCATCAGGGATTCCGTTTTGCTGCAACACTTTTTCGATCATCGGAAACCAGCGCGAGGCCCTTTTCATGTAGAGCAACATAGTGGCCTGCCCATAGGTATTTTGTAACAATTCTCTTTCGACCCTCTCCCGAAATTCAAAGTCCCACAGCGGAACTTTCTCGCCGGCAAAAGACATCTCCTCGGGCATCGGAACAGAATAAACCCGGTAATCGTTCCAAAATTTCTCTCTATAGGTCCTCTCCTCTTCGGTCTTGAATCCAGTGAGTGCCCCGCCTAGTATCAAGGCGATTACAAAGCCTCCCACGAGAAATATCGTAAGCATGATCCAAGAGGTGGGTGTCCAGTGCAATTTCATTCCCGTAAAGTTCGTAATTCGGGGGCTTGCCTCGTCACTCCCTTCCTTTTTTCCGGGAATGTTTGAGGATTAGCGTGACGATGGGCGTTTGTAAACGGGCACCGCAGAACACGGCTCCCCGTACCACAGGCTCTGCACCACCGGGAGCAAACGGCTACTTAATGCTTGGTACAAAGCTGGGGCCCAATCGGCTTTGGAACAGGCTTTGATCATGACCCGTCCATCGATGTAAGGTTCGATGTCCATTCTGCTTATTCTTTCCAAGGACAATTTTAGACGTACTTCGTCGGGCGTTCCGTAATGAACCGCTGCTGGACCGCTGACAAAACCGCCTTCCTGAAGCCTGGCCGTCAATAACATCACCGCCCACGGCGGCCAAATAGCCTCCACCGAGCAATATAGGGCCACCATCATGCCGTCATAAGCGCGAGGATCCATCGCCTGCACCGCTTCTCGAAAGGTTTTCTCTCGAAGCACCCCGTAGCAGTCCATCATAAGGGCCAAATCCAAGCCTACCACCTGGTTTTCCGGAAACAGCCAGGTGGCCGGATCCAGAATCAACAATCCACTTTCCTGAACTTTGTTACGGATCGTCACCGCTCCCAAAGTTGATCAATAAAACAGATGCCGATCGTCCTTGATCTTGGCCAATTCCCGTTTTGCTCCGAAGGGCTCATTGCCCGCGCGACCGCGGTACTGACCTTCCATAGAGGCCTTGGCCGATTTGAGGTCATAATCCTTGGGCAAGGGACTCACACTATCCACCACAAAGACATAAACACCACGCTCTCCTGCAACAGGATTGGATAGGGTACGCACGGGATTAACAAACAAAGCCCCGGACAACTTGGGTTCCTGGCCAATACCGTTGATGAAAGAACCCATGAACGATGCGCCCAACAAAGGCTGCACGGTTGTGCCTGCCTTGACCGCGGCAGAATCCAAATTCTTGTGACGTTGCAGAATTCCTTTCCATTTGGCGGCGAGCAATTCGCCTTTCTTCTCGCGGCGGATACGGGCTTCCAAATCCGTTTTGACTTCTTCCATAGGCTTGTAACCCTTCTCGAGGGATTTGGTCAGAACAGCCACCACAAAGCGATCGTCTGCTTCAAACAAGGGGCTTAATTCACCCACGGAGGCTTTGTATGCCCAACGGACAATATCGCGGGCATTGACCACGCCGGGGAGGGTACGGTCGCCGATGCGGACATTGTCCGCCGTCCTTTTGGGAAGGCCCTTTTTATCCACGGCTTTTTGGAAGTCTTCAGCATTTTTAAGACCAGAAGCAAATTGCGTGGCCTCTGCATAACGGGCTCTAATAGTTTCGGTGGTCGCCATAATCCGAGCAGCGACCGAAGCTAATTTGACCACGGGCTTCTGCCCCTTTTGGTCATTGATTTGGATAATGTGATAACCAAAGTCTGAGCGAACCACCTTGAGATCTCCGTTACGACCGCCAAAGCATGCATCATTGAAAGGCTTCACCATCATGCCTTCCGCGAAATAGCCCAAATCACCCCCCTTAGACCCAGAGCCTGGATCAGCCGATAGGCTCACGGCAAGGAACGCAAAATCGGAACCTTTGCGAATGGCGTCGGCTAAACTATCTGCTTTGGCTTTGACCACTGAGTCGGGCTGATTCTCCACCTTGAGCAAAATATGCCTGGCCCTCACAGAATCGGGCCTGCTGGTTTTGCCGGAAAGTTTGGTCAGAACAAAGGCTGCGTTTTCGAGGTAAATGTCGGTGAGGGTTCCAACCGGCGCAGCTGCCAAAGCCACCAAGGCAGGCTGGGTCAGGGTGGAAACCGGGATGTAGCGGTCATCGTACGGTAGATCGGAGCGCAATGCTACAAAAGCGCTGTCATCGCTGCCGGATGCAAAAGCCTCACGGAGTTCCGTCAACGTTTGTCGGGCTTTGGCAGAGTCTTCGGGGCTGGGGTTGACATCAAAACTCACAAAATCAAGGGCGCGAATATCATCTTTGAGCTTGAAAGCCGCTTTGAAGCGCTCGTAGGCTTCCTGGTATTCGGCATCGGAAATCTTGATAGTGGAATCCACAATCGAAGCGTAATCCAAGAATGCAAACCTGCCCGTAGCAGCGATGTTGGTTCCTTTCACGTATTCATCGGCGAAAAAATCAGGGATGTACATGCCTTTTCCAACCAAAGTAGCGTATTTGCCAGTCGCCCTGTCCCTGAGGATATAGTCCTCGAATGCCTTCCAACGCTTCTGCATATCAGCAGGCTGCTTGGACAAGTTCTTAAGGAATTCAACAACCTTATTGCGGTCAAATTGCCCCGTGGCAGGGTCCGCAAAGGCCTTCTGGATTTCAGGATGAAGACTTTTGCCTTGAACCATATCGGACAATTCTTCCAGGCCGACCTCCAGACCCAAATTTTCGTAGGTGCCCCCCATGATGCCCTCCCTGAGAAATTCGCTCCAAACTTGGTCTCTGAGCGAGGCCATCGTCGCCTCATCGATTTGCTCGGTTTTGGTATTGGCCTTGTAATTCTCGATAATTTCCTGGAGCTTGGCGTCAAAACGAGCCAAACTGATCTTTTCTCCATCAATTTCACCCACATCGGTAGGATTTCGTTGCGAAAAAATGCCATTTCCGCTGAACACATCCATGGCAAGGAAGGAAACCAGAGCGAGTCCGATCAAGGCCACCAAAAGCCCTGCTTTGCTACGTATCGTGGTAATAATCGACATAATCTTAAGTTAATTCGAAGAATCGGGGCAGTTAAAGGCTGAAAAAAAAAATGAAAAAAAAGATTTAAAAGACAGGGCCTTGGGGGAAGGGATGCAAAAATAAGAGGCAAGGTTCAAAATGCCCCTTTCCAAGCTATCGTCGATTCAGAGTTCAACCGCCTAAGGCTTAGCAGGTCAATTCGTGTCAGGCTCACTGCTTCGGCCTTGACCTCCCATGGCCCTTCGGTCCAAATATGACCCGCTTCCGGCAGGCTTCCCAAGCATTCCATAACCCAGCCTCCCAAGGTTTCATAAGGCCCTGTGGGAATACCCAATCCGTACTGCTCATTAAGGTAATCCACCTCCAACCTTCCGGAAAACCGATAATAGCCGGGGCCCAGTACAAGTTCCGTCATTTCCGGTTCATCGTGCTCGTCCTGGATTTCGCCAAAAATCTCCTCCAATAAATCTTCGACCGTGACCATCCCCGATGTGCCGCCCAATTCATCCACGACGAGGGCCATGGAACGGCGACCGGTGGTAAGATCTTTGAGGAGGCGGGAGGCCGACATGGATTCCGGGACAATGGCCAAAGGCAATTGCAAATCACGAAGGCTGAATGCTTTGTTTTCGTCCAAAATCAAAACCGACTGAAAATGCACATACCCCGTCACATGGTCCATGCTGTCTTGAAAAATGAGCAATTTCGATAAACCGCTTTCGTTGAATGCACGAAGCACATCATCACGAACACTGTTGATTTCAATGCCCGCCAACTCAGTCCGGGGAATCATGCACTCCCTAACCTTGACATCACTGAAATACAATGCTTTGTGAAAGTATCCCAGATCCACTTCTTGTTCTTCGGCCTCCTCTCTTGAATCCACTTGGTCTTTGATCCAATGGCTTAGTTCAGCCTTATCAAATACAAGAAGGGGCTTGTTTCTATGCCCCCCGCTCCAGCGATCCAACAGCCAGCGGCTACCACGACTCACCACATACACAAATGGATATAACAAATAATATACAATAAGCATAGGCCGGGCCAACGCCAAGGAAAGGGTGTCGGCATACGCCCTAAAAAATGATTTGGGAAAATACTCCCCGAACAGGAGCACAACGATTGAGCTTAACAGCGTCTGAACACCAAGCATGGCCAAATCCATTTCAGCCAGCATGGGTAATCCATTCTCCAACACACGTTCCAGTATGGGGGTCAAAAACATCCCGTACAACACCAGCGCCATGTTATTTCCGATCAGGATGGTGCCCAAAAACTCATCCGATTGACGCACAAAGCGTCCCAGAATCAAAGCGGCACCCTGGCCCTGCTTCTGCCGCAATTCCAACCTAAAGCGATTGCAATTCAGGTAGGCCGACTCCATACCGGAGAAAAAGGCCGAAGCCATCAAAGCCAACAAAGCGCCCAACATGGCACGAAATTAGGTCATGAATCTAAGCGGACATTGCCTTTGAGCCGAAGAATTCGGTATTCACTCATATCCCTGTTGGCCTCCAGACCATCCCCCACAAGCCATTCCCTCGGTGTACGGATTCGGACAGGCGCAGCGGTAAAAACCCTTCCCGCCTTTTCATCCATAAACAGTTGCTCCGTAAACAGCGTATCCCCGGCCAAATTATTCGCCACAACGGAGCCTTTGGCCATGAGCAAGGCCTTGGCAACATCCCGTGAACCCCGCTTCGCTGAAATACGGCTAATAACTTTGAGCCCCTTGGAATCGTAAACATCCACCTTGAATCCATCCTCCATTTCTATGCGATTCTCCGCCCTATACCATAACATGGTCCCTGCCTTCATATAAGCCTTCTCGGACCCGTTTTGATAAAACCAAAGCTCAACCTGCTCCATCCGATCCACCCCAACCTCGGGCTTGATTCTGAAACGCTCTGCCCCACTGGGTCCATTGGAGCAGGCGGCCATCGCTAGACCCATACCGAGAAACGTCCAGCGCCTAATCAAATAGGATGGTACCGTCACAAACACAATCGGTCAATTGAATCAGTCCGATGAGCGAACCGTTGTGCTCTCATCTAACCAACAACCCACTCGATAGGCATCACCAACCTTAAAAGGGGGTTTATTGAAGAACAAAGTCTGAATGGTGGGAAAATATCCGCTGTATTTGCTGATGAGCTGATCGCACTCCTCTTGCAAAGCAGGATTGGCTTTGGCAGCGGCCTTGTATTTGTCCACCGCGGCCCAATACACCGCCTGAGCGGCAATACCACCACCCCCGCACTCGATATAACTTGATGCATATAAGTTGCCAATGAAAATGAGGGGTTTCCCCCACGACGGCCTCAAAGCATGGGCCTGCAGGGCTAAAACTCTCGCTTTGGAAAATTGCTTGTCTTCACTGAACAAAGCAGCATAATCATAGGTGTATTGGGCTTTGACGGAATCATCAGTGACCAAGCTCAATGCGCTCTGGTAATATTGTTCCGCTTCTTTTTTACGATCGGATTTGTGAAATCGGCGAGCTAATTCAATGCCTAATAAAGGACTTGGATTGTCATTTTGTTTGCTGATAGCCACCTTCTCGTAGAAAGTTGACTCCTTGCAATTCTTAAGGCGTAACTGAGTATAAATTAAATCTCTAAGCGCTATGTCCACGGCTCCTTCGTTGAATTTAGCTTCGAAAGCGGACAAGATTTGTTCGCAATTTTCGATCACGGAGATGGATAAGTCCGCATCCAAAGCTGCTTTGTTTTCGATAAAGCGTTGACGCTTGGTGGAGTCCAAATCGGTTCGAGCCAAATTGGCATCGGCTATCCCTGCCAACTGATTGTACAAGCTGAAAATTGCAGGCTGATCGATAACCCCCGCTTTGAAATCTTTGATGCCTACTTTGAAATAATAGCCGAGAATAAAAGGCTCGGTTGCATTCCCCCCGACGGCTACCGCAGCCTCAAAGGCTTCGCGAATACGACTATTCTGGCCTGGGATATTATCAAGCATATCCACCGCCTTGCGACCCAGCGCATTGGAGGCACTTTTCGGAAAAAACTTTGCCCTGGCATCATAAATCATCATGAGGGTGTCCAGAAACGGGGTGCGAAGCGTCGAGTCCTTCTGGACTTTCATCGCGTCTTTGAACATTGCGATTCCGTCGATATGGGTTTGCTCCCGAGAGCATGGGGCTTGGAAGAATACGTATCTCCAAGGCTCAAGGGCAGAGGCATAATTCTTTTGCTTGAAAAATTCCCGGTACAAGGAAATATTTTTTACAGTTTCTACACTATCGATGCCCCACTTTTTGGAGCAGTCAACCTGAGCATGGGCGGTCTCCGGTTGCCAAAACGGAATTGCCATGATGATGGACAACAGTACACCTCCCAGAATTCGACCAACTGGTGCTAGGAAAGGAAAAAGAAAGCTACACGGATAAGACATTGAAGAGAGTTATTTGGCTAAAAAGAGACAATTCCTTGAGAACTTGAGAATAAGTAAATTAAGGAAGGGCGAAATTAATCGTAGACCCTACGAATAAACCATCGGTCATTGAGATTTAAAGTGAGGTTAACCCGCACAAAATCTTCCTGAACCAGACCTTCATCCAGCCTTCCCCAACGACCAAATTCCAGGCCCAAATTGAGCATGGAAGCCGAACGGCGTAAGGGAAACCCCAAGCCTGCATAGACTGCCATTTCGTGAATTGAACGATTCCGAAGACGTAGCCCGCCAGGGCTGAATCGAAGGCCTGAACGGTAAATAAGTTGATCCACAGCCCGGTTTCCCGCAGGCTTGGCCACGCGATAACCTCCCAACTTGATTGTCCACCGATCTTGCAAGGAATCAGCAAGGCCCATCACCCTCCATTTCGAAAGGGGTTCGTAAATTCCTTCCATACCAAACCCCGATTTTCCTGACTTTTCGATCCAATACCCCGCCACCCACTGCAACGGCAGATGCATGAGCCCTTGTTGCTCAGGCTTGTTGACCACAGTATCCCGTATCCGCATGTTCCCCGCGATCAGGGTGAAACGCTCGGCCAGAAGGTTCTGCCTCATCGGCAAATTGGCGGGCAATCGGAGGCTCATTCCCCAGGTTTCGGACCAACTCTGGGCTTTGGGGCTTGGTTGGAATTGGAAACCGAGATGATGGCAGGCCCCCAAAACCGACCATTGATCTTGAACGCGAACATTGAATGCCTGCACCGAATCGGGAAAGACCTTACGAAATTCTTTGATTGTTTGACCGAACATGGCGTTAAGCCCGTAACCAACACGCCAACTGGGGTGAACCTGCCATCCAATACCCCAAGAAAGACGATTAATCCCGCCACGTCCAGTATAATACTCATCAACCTTGTATGGAATTTGCCCACCGCCAGGGTTGACCAATCCCGAACCCAAAACATCGTAATTATGGAGGGAAATAGGGGCAAAGGACAAAGCCGTGCCCAAGGATTTACCCAACGGGATGGCCAAGGCCAGATGGGCCAAATTAATATTGGACTTGAGCAAGGATTGTTGACTGGTTTGGAGCTTGGAGAACCTTGCCTGGGTCCCCAACTCCACGCGGGTTAGTGCCCCAAGGGCCAGGGAAGCTGGGTTTTCGATGTTAATCCATTGCGGATGCGCAATGGCCGCCTGCATGCCGCCAAGGCCCTGAAAGGCTGCTCCGCTCAAAGGCTGAAATTCACCCATCCCGAATCGGGCATAGGGAGAGCCGAAATTATTGATCTGGGCCACCAATGGCTCTGCAAGTCCTGATCCAAGGACCAAAAATCCCCAAAGAACTTTTCTGGACCACTGAAACGACCTGCACCATAGAACCAACTTGCACCAATTGACCAGATGGAAACGAAATAGGGAAATCAAAACGACGGCAAATTTTGAGTTAAAGACCTAAGCCCGTAAAGGACCAAATCAGGCTCGGCAAAGATGAGCCCTTCCCTGCGAATTTGAGTCCAGTCGAAAGAGGGGGCATCACCACCGCAGGTGATCAAAATCCCTTGCGGACATTCCTTGGCCCAGGCATCCACCAAAGCCTTAATTTCGGACTGCATTCCACCGTGGACACCGGAACGAATGGCCTCCTCGGTGCTTAGCCCCCAACGATCTTTTGGCGGGGAACTCCCCGGGGTCAATTCGGGGAGAGCAGCCGTGTAATCGTGCAGGGCTCGGAAACGCATGGTCAAACCGGGCGCGATAAGCCCTCCGCCATGCACGGCTTGGGAAATCCCTGGACCTCCGGTACCGTGTGGCTTATTCAATCGGTCCACCGTAAGGCAGCTTCCCAAGGCCAAGATCAAAAGGGCCCCCTTGTGCCTTGCCAAAGCGCCTGCCATTTGCAATTTCCGATCTAGCCCTAAATCCTCCAGCCTCGCATAGGACCCTTCAAAAGGCCAATCCTTCCAATCCCCCATCCATTGCCAGTTGGCCAAACCATAATGCACCAACAACCTGTCCCAATGAGCCCTAGGCAAGGAAACCGAAGCCAATGCAACCCTGTCGGGTCTTCCCAAGGCCAGCATTTCAGGCAACGCCTGGCCTGCCCTAGTTAAAGGCTCCTTCCAAACTCGGAGCAAAGATCCCTGTGTATCCCATACCCCCCACTTTACCAAGGTATTACCGGCATCCACCGTCCACTCCAAGCCTGAATTCATAATTACCTAACGCCGGTTACTATCCCCAAAGTGTTTGAATACCAAAACCACCGTTTTTCGTTGGTCGGCTATGACAAATTTAGGGTATAGGCCAACCGGTAATGCGGATGGATTAAAGTTTGTTGAAGTTCTCCTGACTCTGAACGAACACGTAATCCACCTCCTTGATCCAGACCCAGGGTTATCCAATATTCGGTACGATCGCCGCATTGAAAGGGCAATCTTTGGCCCAATCCATAAAGCCGACTTTCTACATCCCCGATGATCTTCTCGACATTCCATCCCCCGGTTATCGGGTTATTCACGGCGAAATTGAACCCTTTGGAAGAATCCCCGCCCGGATTCATCATGAATTCAAACTCTGCAAGCAAGGCCTGTAAAAGGCCTTCCTTCCGAAAATCATTAGGTTCCTGCTCGGCGAGTGTCGAACGTTTCCATTCCCCCCGCAAAGAAGTGGCGTAGGGCAGGCTTGAATTCACCGCATCTTCATCCACATTGATTCCAATGCCTACCAAGGAATCAGTGATGCAGGAGCCCTTCAGCTGATTCTCCACGAGCATGCCCCCTACTTTGCGGCCTTGATAGGTGACCCAATCGTTGGGCCATTTGATCTGCCATGGAACCGAGGGGACTAGGGCATCAAGCACTTTACAAACCGCCAAAGCCAAACGCATATTCCAACCAAAAGCCCATTCCGCCGGAATACAGGGTTGGAAATAGACGGACATCCAAAGTCCCTTGCCTTGGAGGCTCTCCCAGATATGGCCCGGCCTTCCTCTTCCGCTGGTTTGTCCTTCAGCCAGCACCACGGTACCCGGCTTTGCCAAGCCTTGGGAAACCCACTCCTTGAGCAAATCTTGAGTACTGCCCAGCGTTTCAAATCGATAGCAACAAAACCCATGAAAAGGAACTGCGTTATGGTTAAACCTGAAATCGCTCGTCATCTGCCTACTTTTGCACAAAGATCCCCGAACTCCTCGTTTTTTGTTTCGAAAGCGTCCCCAATCCCGCATGAACAGCCCAGCCTCTTATTCCGATTACCCCCTTGTACAAGCCGTTATCGAAGGCCTCGAAAACAAAAAGGGTCAAAAAATCTGCATAATGGATATGAGGCATTTGTCTGAACGAATGGCAGATTTTTTTGTAATTGCACAGGCGGAATCTTCCACGCAGCTCAGAGCCTTGGCCGAATCGGTGAATGAAAAAGTTCGCGAACATATGGGTCTCAAGCCTTGGGGAACCGAAGGCCAAACCCATGGCCGTTGGATTCTGGTGGATTACGCCGAGCTTGTACTTCATTTGTTCATTCCAGAATTAAGAGAGTATTATAATCTCGAGAAATTATGGAACGACGCTCGAATAACCTATCCTGAATCTGCAACTTTAGCCTCCAATTCCTGATTTAAAATGGCCGCCAAAACCAAAGCTACCAAACCTAAGAACAGCAATCCGCCACCAGCCAAAGAGCCCAAATCCGGATTTAATTTCTATTGGATTTATATTGTTATTGCCTTGGTTTTTCTGGGCATCCAATTTCTGAATCCTGGCAGTGGAATCAAGCCGATTGAATGGAAGGAATTTTCGCGAATTTACACTAAGGGAGAGGTGGATAAACTTGTTGGCTATAAACAAGATGACCTGTTATACATTGAGGTTCACCTTACCGATGCCGCGATCCGATCGGACAAGTTCAAAGACTTTCATAACAAAAAATTTTTTGGCGATACCCGAAACAATCCGTATCTATTAACCGAGATTTCCCCTGAAAGCTTGGAAAACAGACTCAAAGCCTTAGCCGAAAAGGAGGGTAAAGACGAACTCAAGGTTCAATGGGAAACCCGGCATTCATGGTTCACAGACTCCTTGGGATTTTTGTTACCGCTCTTGCTCCTGGCCGGTTTGTGGTTTCTCCTGTTCCGACGAGTTACTTCGGGTGGAGGTCCCGGTGGTCAGATTTTCAATATCGGCAAATCCAAGGCAACCCTCTTTGACAAAAACACCAAGGTTAACATCACCTTTCATGATGTGGCCGGACTTGAGGAAGCTAAGGTGGAAGTGATGGAGGTAGTTGACTTCCTAAAGAATCCCAAGAAGTACACGGCCTTGGGCGGTAAAATTCCCAAAGGGGTATTGTTGGTAGGCCCTCCGGGCACGGGCAAAACCTTGCTGGCCAAAGCCGTTGCCGGCGAAGCCCAGGTTCCATTCTTCACCTTGAGCGGTTCGGATTTCGTGGAGATGTTCGTGGGGGTGGGCGCCAGCCGTGTGAGGGATTTGTTCAAACAAGCCCGCGAAAAAGCCCCTTGCATCATCTTTATCGACGAAATTGATGCGGTCGGACGCTCCAGAGGCAAGAACCAGATCATGGGTGGCAACGATGAAC
>VHAW01000028.1 GCA_016872225.1 Sphingomonadales bacterium
GCTATGACAGCCTTAGAAGAGGAATTGGCCCAAGTCCAAAATCAATTGGGTGAAACGGGGCAGAATAGACCGGCGCTTCTCGAAGATGAAGGACGAGCGCGTTCCGAAATGACCCAGTTTGAAGAGGCCTATTACAGGGTTCGCGGGGAGCAAGATGTCTTGGATGAACAAATTCGTCAATTGCATCGACAGCGTGAAGTCAATGACCAATTACTTAACCAAAGGAAACAGCATCACATTATGCTTCAAATGGAAATCAAGGCATTGAGAGAACGCTGGTTGATGGAATTTGATAGCGATCCTGGCCTATTGGAGCATGCAGAGCCCCCACAACGCGGAGAGCAAGAATTGGCGGGTTTGGTTCAAACGATTCGTAAAAAAATAGAGAACTTTGGTCCTGTGAACTCAATGGCTTTGGAAGCCTATACCGAGGTGGAGCAAAGGCACATTTTCATTTCAGGGCAGAAAGCCGACTTGGCGCAAGCCAGGGAGGATTTGTTGAGGACTATTGAAGAAATTGATTTGAAGGCATCGGAGCGATTTATGGAAGGATTTTCGGCGATTCGTGAACACTTTGTGGAGGTGTTTCGCTCCTTGTTCACTGCAGAGGATGATTGCGATTTGTTGCTAAGTCATCCCGAAATGCCGTTGGATTCCTCTATTCAGATTCTAGCCAAGCCCAAAGGCAAGAAACCACTGTCGGTCAATCAATTATCCGGTGGGGAAAAGGCGCTAACCGTTACCGCCTTGCTGTTTGCAATTTACCTTTACAAGCCTGCCCCTTTCTGTATTTTTGATGAGGTGGATGCGCCGCTCGATGATGTCAATATCGACAAATTTAACAAAATGATACGGCGTTTTTCCAACGAGTCGCAATTCATTATTGTAACTCATAACAAAAGGACTATGGAAACGACCGACATCATGTACGGAGTTACCATGGTTGAACAAGGAGTGAGTCGAGTGGTCCCCGTGGATTTCTCTAATCTTAACGAGTATATTCCTTATCAGGAAGAGTCGGTTCCTGCCTTCTCCTAAGAGCTTGACTTTGACGGAAATTTCCTAAGAGAATTTGAGGTTTCTATCGGTATAACGCCTTGTAAGTAGAAAGGCGGATAACCTTAACAAGAGGAAAGCAATCATCAGGGCGCTAAGATTGGTTATTAGCCAGGTTTGCGTATCTAATTTCAACGGCACAAAGTCAAGGTAGTAGGATTCTTGGTCAAGCCGTAGCAATTTCCATCGGACCTGAATGAAATAGATAGCAGCCATACATAAGTTTCCAATAATCAAGCCTTTGGATACCAAACGCATACCGAGGCCAACAATAGTATGTGCTAGGTGAATGGGCCGCAATCCCATTGTTTGCAAGATGCCAATACTCTGTTGTTTCTCGAGGATCATGATAAAAAGTGCAGATACAAGGTTGACAGCTCCGACACCGATGAGCAGAATCATTAATACGATGCGGTTGGTATCAAAGAAGCGCAACCATTCAAACAAGGCTGGCATTTGTTCTTCCAGGGTTAGACATTCTTCTTGCAAGGTCAGCTTGCGATTTACTTGCTTGCGAATATCAGACATCTTACGATGATCAAAAAGTTCCAACTCTAGGTAGCCCCCGGACATTGCAGTCCATCCTAATAATTTGCGAAGGATGGACTGGTGCACAACAGCGACAGGCCTTCCCAATTCGTTTTGCATAGGCATTTCAAAAATGCCGGTAACTTTGAATTTGCGCATCCGAACGGGTTGCTGCATAAAGTAAAAGGACACATTATCCCCAGTTTGAATCCGTAAAGCCGAGGCGAGCGATTTGGGGATGAGAATCTCGTTCGTGGATTGAGCGCTGTTCCATTGAGGAATCTTTCCGCTGATTAAATGGGTCCTGAAAAAGTCTAAGGCGGAATTGTTTTGAACTCCTTTGAGCAAGACGCCCTCCATGCCTTCTGAGGATCTGCACAAACCAGGGAGTAACACCACGGTACTGGCTCTACGAACCCCTGTTATGCGTTGGATGTGGGCCAGACGGTCTGGACTCATCTGAAGATGTGGTCGCAGAACTTCTTCCTCTGGTTTAAGGCTGCGCACTTGCAGGTGCCCCCAAAATTGCCCCATTTTTTGGGGAATTTCCCATTGAAAACCATCCACAATGGATGAGCCTAGCAAAATCAAAGCCAGGCCTGCCGCGGTTCCTGAGACCGCTATGGCTTGTACCGTTCGGGTCAATCGCGTGGCTGAGGATGCTATAAAAGCTTTGTGGAGGAGATTTCGTAATTGGGTTGAACGGGGCATAGATTTGTTGCATCATGCGATGGAAATGCAATTTAGGGGTACTTATGGCTTGCCTAAGCCTGTCTTGCATGGTTCTTGGTGTGGAATCCAAGCCGTACCCCTCTGCCGCCAATGCCTGGCCTGCTTGGAAGGGGGTATTGGAAGGAAAACGCGTGGGGTTGGTGATTCATCGAAGTTCTACCATAGGGGAGAAACTTATGCCGGAAGTCTTGCTCGAAAGTGGGGTGGATGTTCGGATGATTTTTGTGCCAGAACATGGGCTGAGGCTGGATTATGAGGCCGGCGTTGCGGTGGGGGACCATGTGGATGCGCCCACCGGCTTGCCGATCGTTTCCTTGTACGGGAAACGCAAAGCACCGGAGCCGACCCATACCGATAGCTTGGACATCATGGTGTTTGATTTGCAAGATGTTGGGGTTCGATTTTACACGTACCTCTCCACATTGCATTATGTTATGGAGTCCTGTGCGCGCGCTTCCATTCCCTTGCTTGTACTGGATAGACCTAATGTCAATGACTATTCGGTGGATGGCCCCGTGTTGGATACTGCATACAGGTCCTTTGTCGGCATGCATCCCATACCGGTGATGCATGGGATGACGATGGGCGAATTGGCTAAAATGATTCAGGGCGAACAGTGGGCCAAAGGTTCCGACAAGTTGGACCTGCTAGTCTGGCCTATGGAAGGTTATCGACGTGGTCTTCGCCTTCAGCCGCCTTATCCTCCTTCTCCCAATTTGAGGGATTCTATTGCTCTGGCATGGTATCCAACTTTGTGTTTTTTTGAGGGTTGCCCCGTTTCTGTGGGACGCGGAACGACCGCCCCGTTCACCATGATGGGGAGCCCTTGGCTGAGCAGAACAGATACTTGTTTTGTGCCGCAATCCATCCCCGGTCGTGCGGCCAAGCCGCTGTTTATGAATCAAATATGCTGTGGGATTTCAATGCGAGATTTGGCAAAGGGCCAACACCACGACGTTTCCCGCCGGGGTAACCGCAAGGATACTTGCCAAGATAAGGTGTTGGCGCAAATCGACTTTCAATCAGGATTGCGGATTGAATTGCTCCAATGGGCTTACCAGGATTTTGTACGAAGTTGCAAAGTTGATGCCTGGACTCGCTTCGCTTTTCGTTGGAAATCTTTGATCCTAGGTATCCCGACTCCAAAATCTTCGACAACCCTTCAAAAGCAATTCTTCGATTCATTTTTTGATTTGTTAGCCGGTAGTCCTGATCTCCGAATCGCTTTAATTAAAGGGTATAGTACTGCCAAAATCCGCGCCTCATGGCAACCTGAATTGAATAATTTTCGACGTCTTCGTTCACCTTATTTGTTATATCCAGAGCTTTAATGCCCAAAAGGTTTCCGATTCGGATTCATGATATCAATGCCTATACCAATACGTTACATATTCTGGGGTACTCCTGATTTTGCGGCTGTTTCTCTAAAGGCCCTTATGGATGCGGGGTATGTGCCGTTCGCAGTAGTGACGGCCACAGACAAAGTTTCAGGAAGAGGCCGGAAACTGACGGCATCCCCAGTCAAGGAGCTTGCTTTGACGCGGAATATCCCGGTTTGGCAACCTTTTTCGCTCAAAGATCCTGACTTTGTGCGCAAGATCAAGGGATCCCATCCGGACTTTATGGTGGTGGTGGCCTTCCGCATGTTACCCCAAGAAATCATTGAGATTCCCAAGGGCGGGACTTGGAATCTGCACGCTTCTTTGCTTCCTGACCTCAGAGGGGCAGCCCCAATTCATTGGGCTCTACGCCTAGGCTATCGCCGCACCGGATTGACGGTTTTCAAAATTCAATACCAAATTGATACCGGGGATATCCTGGCATCGGTGCAATTGGATATCCCCAGGGATTGGAATGCCGGAAAGCTGCATGATGTGATGGCCCAAGAAGGTGCCAACCTATTGGTCAGCTTACTGCCCCAAATTGTGGAAGGAAGGTATGGGCTGATGCCACAGGATAAGCAATCTGCTTTATCAAATAATCGGTGGAATCGTGCCCCCAAAATTCAGCGCTCGGATGCAGCCATCGATTGGAATTGCGAAGCACAAACCTTGGAAAATTTTATTAGGTCTTTCGCTCCTTTACCAGGGGCCTACACTTTTCTAAACGGGTCTCGCCTTGTCATTTTGGAAGCTAAAACCGAGAATCCAAAAACGGAATCTAACGTACCAACAAATGATCACGCAGGCTTGAATTATTCAGGGCCTCAGCCTATGGCCCATCCTCCTGGTTATTGCCTAGTTATGGGCAACCGTTGGTGGATACGAGCCCACGATTTATGGTTGAGTATCAAGCAAATCAAGCCTGAGAATTCAAAAGCCATGACCACCGAAGCCTATTTACGTGGGCATGGTGACGTGAATGCTCGAATTTGTTCAAAGGAGTTCTGACCCGCCTTGAATTTCCGCGTTAGCCTCGGCGGCGAGATCCGAGTAGGGATCATCAGACAGGAGATGGTGATCCCATTGATAGACCTTAACAACTCCGCGAAGGGAATTGGTAAGCCATATCCCAGAAGCCTGCCTGAGGTTCTCGTAGGTTGCATTGGCCCATTGAACGGAATAGCCTCTGACGGACAGAAATTGAATTAAAAACTGAGCAGCAATCCCGGGCAGACAGCCTTCCATTACCGAAGGGGTATAACAACAATTATCCAGCCAATAGAATAAGTTACTGCGGCTGCTTTCGATAAATTGACCTTTCGAGTTGATGAGTAAAGCATCGTCCCATCCGTTGCTTGCTGCGAATCTTGCTGCCAAGATGTAAGGCATCGCCGAAAGACTTTTGAACCAGGGAACCACCGGAGGGCATTGGACGATGGGGGAAGGACCTAAACTTAGAAAATTACTTGTCGGAGCGTCTATGGGTTGTACGCTGACTCGCCATTCGAATTGAGAGGTCAATGGAAAGTAATCGCCATCACCTGATCGCCAAACTACAGTCCTAACCCTGGCGGAGTTTGGCCGATCTGCCATGGACCATCCCTTTTGAATCTCCTGAATCCAAGATGTATAGGATTTTTCCTCAGGTGACGAGGAGTCCAAATTTGGCCAATCGATACCTATCGTGCCCGCTGCTGACACCATCCGATCCCAATGGGCGCGACTCCAGACGGGTTGCCCGTCCAACAACAACATAGTATCGAAGAAACCATCCCCGTAACGCAGGCCGCGGCTAAGCAGGTTCACCCCGTAAAGGTATTATCTTGGCCTGAGAAATTAACATTAATTAAGCCTATGAATATCCAGCCAATTAATACTTTGGGACAGTTTATTATCGAGCGACAGTCCGAATTTCCATATTCTAAAGGGCAGTTATCTCGGTTGCTTCGCGATATTGGCATAGCCTCCAAAATCGTGAATAGGGAAGTGAATAAGGCTGGTTTAGTGAATATTCTGGGGGATACTGGCGAAACCAATATTCAGGGCGAAAAAGTCAAAAAACTGGATTTGTTTGCCAACGAGCAGTTCAAGGCAGCTTTGATAGCAGGCGGGGAATGTTGTGTTTTTGCTTCGGAGGAGGAGGAGGATATTCTGCCTATTGAGAATCCGGTTTCAGTCGATGCTAAATACGTCGTCATGATTGATCCCTTGGATGGGTCTTCCAATATTGACGTGAATGTCTCGGTGGGGACGATTTTTTCGATTTACCGAAGGGTTTCCGAAAATGGTCCAGGCTTGCTTTCCGATTGTCTTCAAAAAGGAATGCATCAGGTTGCCGCCGGATATGTCGTTTATGGCTCTTCGACCATGTTGGTATATACTACAGGGCATGGTGTCAACGGCTTTACACTAGACCCGTCGATCGGAGAATTCTGCTTGTCGCACCCCAATATTCGTATTCCAGAGGATGGTAAAATTTATTCAGTGAACGAAGGAAATTATATTCATTTCCCACAAGGAATTAAGAAATATATCAAGTATTGTCAAGCTTATGATGAGCCCAGTTCTCGTGCCTACAATTCCCGTTACATTGGTTCTATGGTTGCGGATTTTCATCGAAATCTGCTCAAAGGTGGGGTTTTTATTTATCCGGTCACTGGAAAGGCTCCTAAAGGCAAACTGCGGCTGTGCTATGAATGCAACCCTTTGGCCTTTGTGGTGGAGCAAGCCGGCGGAAAAGCGAGCGATGGGTATCACCGAATTCTGGAAATCGAACCGACAGATTTGCATCAGCGGACGCCCGTTGTGTTGGGATCCAAGAAAATGGTGGAAAAGGTGGAGTGGTTCCTTAAGGAGTTTCCTGATCCAGGTTTTTTTTAAGTTCGAGTAGCCCCTCCTTGATTTGCAATAGCCGTTCCTTTACACTCATGGAAGTTGGGACTTGGGTCCCTTTGGCAGTTAAATGTGCTAAGGCTCCTTTGATCGTGAATTTGCGTTCTTTGAGGAGGTATTTGATTTGAGCCAAGAGGTCGAGGTCTTTTCGGGTGTACATGCGGTTCCCCTTACGGTTTTTGCGGGGTTTGAGCATGGGGAACTCACCCTCCCAGTATCGAAGGAGGGACGGGCTGAGGTTAAGCTGCACCGATACCTCTTGTATGGTAAAGTATTGCTTTAAGTCAATGAATTCAATATAATCCATTTCATTTTTTTGTGCGATTTCACCCATCTTTATTATTGGTTAGTTTATTATTTAAACCTTAGGCAAAGTTTTCCGGTCCGTTTGACGCTAATCAAGAGATTGGTTGGCACTTGATGCCTTCGCAATGAGTTCTTGATGCTGAGCAGGAGACAAGTCATTAAAAATAAAGTAAACCGGGTTCATTTTGCGCCCGTTTTTGATGACTTCATAATGAAGGTGCGGTCCTGAACTTTTCCCGGTATTGCCCAAACGACCAATGATTTGACCACGTTTTACTTTCTGACCGGTTTTTACTTCAAAACGAGCCAGATGAGCATATAACGTTTGGTAACCATACCCATGATTGAGGATGATATAGTTTCCATAGCCCCTGTCCATGCGTACCAATTCTGCAACTTTTCCAGTTCCGGTGGCATAAATAGGTGTTTGAATGGGCGCCGTAAAATCCAGGCCGTCGTGAAACTTGACGGTCTTGTAAATGGGGTCCATTCGGTAACCAAACCCTGAAACCAATTCGCCTCGTCTTCGACCACTTAAAGCCATGGGTTGAATGGCGGGTATTGCTTCCAACAAAGCGTTTTTGTTGCGGATATGCTGGGTTAATTCGTCATAGGACTTGGATTGGGCAACTAGTTGTTTGCTCAGGGCATCAATTTTGAGGGTGGTGGTCGCCATCAAAGTGCCATATTTGTATTTGGCGAGGTAGCTATAGGCGCTGATTTGATCCTTGGATTTGTCTTGCACAGAGGGTATCGGTTCCGCTTCGAAAATCACGCGGTAAATGTTGAGGTCTCTTTGCTTCAGGTCATTTAATGTTGCATCCAGTAAACGGGTTCGTTCATCCAAGTCCCGGTAACGAAGTTCCATTTCAGCAAGTTCCTCCTTAAGTTTTTTCTCTTTGGGCGAATCCAAAAAGGTATAGGCAAGGGAAATCACCAAAACTGAAGACACCACGGCTACTGAGAAAAATCCTAAAATGGATAGCAATTGCCTCTTCCAGGGCCTCTTGACCTGTTCAAAGACCAATTTGATCGGATTGAATTCGTAACGTGGACGGGTCATTTGCTCAAAATTAAGTATTTTCGGCCATTCATATCCAAGTTTGCACCAAGATGAAGGCAGCGGAAATTCGCCAAACTTTTTTGAAATTCTTCGAATCCAAGGGTCATCATTTGGTGTCGCCGGCTTCTTTATTGATTCAGGGTGATCCTAGCCTGCTGTTTACCAATGCGGGGATGAATCAGTTTAAGGATCTTTTTTTGGGCAATAGTCCGATTCAATATCCTCGAATTGCGGACAGTCAACCCTGTTTGAGGGTTTCAGGCAAGCATAATGACTTGGAGGATGTCGGAAAAGACACTTATCATCATACCCTGTTCGAAATGCTAGGGAATTGGTCTTTTGGCGACTATTTCAAGGAAGAGGCCATTGCTTGGGCATGGGAATTAATGACAGGGCCATACGGTTTGGATCCCGAGCGCTTGTATGTGACTTATTTTGAAGGAGACTCCGGGGAAGGATTGGGTGAGGATGAAGATGCACGGCGCTTTTGGACTCGTTGGATCGCAGAGGAACGTATCCTTCCCGGTTCTAAGAAAGACAACTTTTGGGAAATGGGTCAAACAGGTCCTTGCGGACCCTGTTCGGAGATACATATTGACCTAAGATGCGAGGAGGAACGCAGGATGGTGGATGGTGCGACTTTGGTGAATAAAGATCACCCTCAGGTGATTGAGTTATGGAATCTGGTTTTCATGGAATTCCAACGCTTGGCCGACGGGAGCCTGCAGGTCTTGCCGGCCAAGCATGTGGATACGGGAATGGGTTTTGAACGCTTATGCAGGGCGGTGGCTATGGCTTCCAGCAATTATGATACCGATGTTTTCAGTTCTTTGATTCAGGCGATTGAACAATGTAGCGGGAAGACTTATAAGAACGGGGAAGAACATGTGGACGTAGCTATGCGGGTAATAGCAGATCACTTGCGTGCTGTGGCCTTGATTATCGCTGATGGGCAATTGCCATCCAATGCCAAGGCGGGGTACGTGTGCAGGCGATTATTGCGTCGAGCGATTCGATACGGTTATACGTATTTGGGTCTGGAACAGCCGAGCATGCACACCCTGATTCCTGTACTCGTTACCCAAATGGGGGATCTGTTGCCCCAGCTCCAACGCGAACAAGCCCTTATTGAGCAGACCTTGATGGCAGAAGAAACCAATTTTTTAAGAACCTTAGCCAAGGGCTTGTTGCGTATTGATCAATGGGTTTCGGAAAAAGGTCCTATGGCAAAAGGGGTCATGGATGGTGTTACTGCCTTTGAATTGCTGGATACTTACGGTTTCCCCGCCGATTTGACCGCGCTGGTTCTTTCCGAAAAAGGATTTCGTATGGACCATCCAGGCTTCGAGAAAGCCATGACCATCCAGCGTGAACGTTCCCGAGTGGCTACAAAATCAAGTGCAGGAGATTGGGTATGGGCCGAATGGACCGCCGGGGATATCTCTTTGAATGGAAGATTCGTCGGTTATGATATGGACTCTTGTTCCACAAGGATTGTTCGTTGGAGAACTGTGCAAGGTTCCGAGGGTGAACAAATGCAACTTGTTTTGGAAACCACCCCTTTTTATGCAGAATCCGGTGGTCAAGTGGGGGATCAAGGAGTATTGGTGGGCGAAGATGGGACTATGGTTCAGGTCTTGGAGGTAACCAAAGAGAATAATTTATGGATTCACCGTGTGGACCGTTTACCCGACCATGCGGAACAAGAGTTTGTGGCTAGGGTGAATTCGCAATGGCGACAGGGGGTATCTGCGCATCATAGCGCCACCCATTTATTGCACAGTGCCCTTCGAATGATGTTAGGAGATCACGTGCAACAAAAGGGGAGTTTGGTGGCTCATGACCAATTACGGTTCGATTTTGCGCAGCCTTCCAAAATCAGCAACCAGGATTTGCATGCCATCGAAAGGGAAGTTAACCGTGCGGTTGCGATGGCTTGGCCTTTGGTGGAAGAAAGGGATCTTTCGATGGAACAAGCAGTGGCTAATGGGGCAACTGCCTTGTTTGGTGAAAAATACGGGGACAAAGTCAGGGTTATATCCTTCGGTGGATTGTATTCTATGGAACTTTGCGGGGGGACTCACGTTCGCAATTCGGCGGAAATAGGTTGGTTCAAAATTATTGCAGCATCTGCCATTGCTTCGGGGATACGAAGAATCGAGGCGGTTTGTGGTCCTGCAGCCATGCATTGGGTGGATTCCAAACTGTCAATGTTGCATGAAGCTCACGAAATTCTCAAGCACCCGGCAGATTTTCCCGCCCAGCTTCGCAAAACCGTTGCCGAACTTACCCAGCTACGTAAGAAATTGGAGCAATGGAACCAGCAACAGATTGACCAATGGGTGCAGCAATGGAATCAGGTCTGGGTTATGTCCGGCAATGGAATTCAATGGCTGGTCAGGACTTGCGAGCCACCACAGGCCGAGGCACTCAAAGTGATGGCAAATCGCTTAAGGACATCTTCGCCTTTGGCTTGCGTGGTATTGGGCGCGGTCGTGGAGGATAAAACCTATTTGGCTTGCGCTCTGGGAGACGAATTGGCCAAGACATGGAATGCCGGGAAATTGGTGCAACAATTTATCGAACCTCTGGGTGGTCAAGGAGGCGGCCAGGCTCATTTGGCGATGGCCGGGGCACCGAATTTGTCGCTTCAACCCCATCAAGCCACCCAACGCCTTCAGGATGTAATCCAGCAGGCGGAACAATATCTTGCTCAACTATCCTTAACACCATGAGCAGCATCATCCTAACCGACTATGAATTGGTCGTGGGTCTGGAGGTTCACATTCAGTTGAATACTAAATCCAAAGCCTTCTGCTCGGACAGTACCGAATTCGGGGCTTTACCAAACACCTTGTTGTCTCCGATTTCCTTGGGCCATCCGGGTACTTTGCCCCGCTTCAACCAGCAGGTTCTTGAAGATGGAATATTGTTGGGATTGGCGATGAATTGCCAAATCCGTGCATACAACGAATTTGCGCGCAAGAATTATTTTTACGCCGACTTGCCCAAAGGGTATCAAATTACGCAGCACCTGACTCCCTTGGCCTATAATGGATTTATCCATTTGAATTTGGAAGATGGTACAAGGAGGAGGGTAGGCATTACGAGGATTCATATGGAAGAGGATGCCGGCAAGAGTATTCATGATCAAGACCCCTACGATACCCTGATCGACCTGAATCGTTGCGGTGTTCCCCTCTTGGAAGTTGTTACAGAGCCTGACCTTCGATCGGCAAGGGAGGCTTACCAGTACCTTTCTGAGATTCGAAGGTTGGTGCGTTATCTGGAAATTTGCGACGGGAACATGGAGGAGGGTTCGCTGCGTTGCGATGCCAATATCTCGGTAAGGCCCCGTGGGGTACAGGCATTTGGACAAAAGGTGGAGGTCAAAAACATGAACTCCATGCGCCATGTCCAACGTGCCATTGAATACGAATTTCAACGTCAAGTCGAAATGCTCGAAAAGGGTGAGACCATCGTTTCTGAAACCCGATCTTTTGACGCGCAAGCCAGCAATACTTTTTCTCTTCGTTCCAAGGAAGCTGCCAATGATTACCGTTATTTCCCGGAACCTGATTTGCCTCCTTTATTTGTCGATGACGATCAAATTGCTAAGGTCAAATCGTCCATGCCGCCATTACCGGAGGTTTTGCTCGAAAGATTTACCTCCGTTTATGGACTTAGTGCTTATGATGCCTCGGTGCTTTGTGACCAAAAGCATCTGGCGCTGTGGTTTGAGCAATTAGTGAACCTTACTAAACATTACAAACAGGCTGCCAACTGGACCATGGGGCCCGTCAAAACCTGGTTGAATACCCATGCCTTGGAAATTCATGAATTTCCCTTGTCGGTACAGGCCTTGGCCTCCTTGATCGATGCGGTGCAAGATGGGCTCTTAACTCACCATCAGGCCATCCAAACTTTGTGGCCGGTTTGGTTGGATTCGCCTAGGAAATCGCTTCCCAACCTCTTGACAGAACTGGATTTGGGGAAACCTTCCGATGGACCGCCTCTGGAACTCTTGGTGGAAGAAGTTCTATCGTCTATGCCTGCCAAGGTAAAGGAATATCAATCCGGCAAGAAAGGCCTTCTCGGTTTGTTTATGGGCGAATTAATGAAGAAAACCGGGGGAAAGGTTCAACCTTCTGCCGCATCAGAAATGTTGCGTAGCAAGCTGGAGGGTTAACATTTTCTTAACAACTTTGCTATGCAAGACTTCCTTACTTCGTAGCACCAAATCCGCTTCGTATGTCCACCTTTAAGGGAACACCCAAAGTCGCCAAAATCCTGGTTGTTGACGATGAACCGGATATTTTGGAAATCATTTCTTATAATTTATGTAAAGAAGGGTACGAGGTCAAAACGGCTGAAAACGGTTTGGAGGCGATTTCCATTGCCAAGGATTTCATTCCTGACATGATCGTGTTGGATGTAATGATGCCCAAAATGGATGGAATGGAGGCGTGTAAACAAATCAGAGCCTTACCCTCCTTGAGAAATTGCTTCATCCTTTTTCTGACGGCACGTGAAGAAGAGTTTGTAGAGGTACTCAGTTTTCAAGCCGGGGCCGATGATTTTCTGACCAAACCCATCAAGCCGCGGGCTTTGCTTAGTCGAATTGAAGCGGTTTTCAGAAGGTCCAAAGAGGATCCCAAAGAGGATCAAAGCAAGCAAATCCAAATAGGCGATTTGGTCATTGATCGAGAATCTTACCAAGTGATCCAGGATGGCAATGTTGTTGTTTTGGCTCGCAAAGAATTTGAATTACTGTATTTGTTGGCCTCACGGCCCGGCAAGGTCTTTACCCGCGATCAAATTTTGGAAAGGATATGGGGGGCAGATGTGGCGGTGGTTAACCGTACCATTGATGTCCATATACGCAAGCTGCGAGAAAAGCTGGGAGTTGCCTACATTACCACCATCAAGGGGGTAGGTTATAAATTCGAACTTAATTGAAAAACATCACTTCTATTCAGGTGGCCATTTTGGTGGCCATGGTTTCGGCTATCTTGGTGGCTGGATTAGCTTACGGTTTGGGCAATCCCCAATCCGAGGTTATGCTGTTGGGTGCTGCCACCGGAGCGTTGGTCTTGGGAATGGTTTATTTTATTATCAACTATTTCATTTATCGTAAAATCAAAAAGATATACAAAACGATTTGCTCGACCAAAGCTATTGTGGGCAGCGAGGGTTCTTACCTGTTGAACGAAGATCCCATAGGGCAGGTATACGACGAGGTGCAACAATGGAGCAAGGAGCAAACGAGCAAAAAAGAAGAAGCGGATCAATTGGAGAAGTACCGCAAGGATTTTCTTGGGAATGTTTCTCATGAACTCAAAACCCCGATCTTCAATATTCAGGGTTATATCCACACCCTCTTGGATGGGGCGATGGATGATCCCGAAGCCAGCTTGAACTTTCTTAAGAAAGCTGCCCGCTCAGCAGATCGAATGGAGGCCTTGGTCAAAGATTTGTTAATTATCAGCGAGTTAGAATCCGGTTCGGTCAAGATGGATTGGGAAAATTTTGATCTGCAGGAATTGCTCCAAGATGTATTCGATTCGGTGGACCACAAGGCCCGTCAACGAAGTATACAAATTCAGGTTAAAGCAGGATGCAGGGCTCCGTTCATGGTGAGGGCCGATCGTAAAAAAATCAGGCAGGTTTTGGTTAATCTTCTATCCAATTCAATCTATTATGGCAATGACCATGGTTTGACGCAAGTAGGGGTCTACGATATGGATCGCCAGTTCTTGGTGGAAATTTCCGACAACGGACTGGGTATTGACGCAGAACATTTATCTCGACTTTTCGAGCGTTTTTATCGGGTTGACAAGGGAAGATCTCGCTCCGAAGGTGGAACCGGCTTGGGTCTTGCGATTGTCAAACATATGCTGGAAGTACATGGCCAAACCATCCATGTTCGCTCCTCCGTAGGGGTAGGATCCACCTTTGGGTTTACCTTGGACAAGCCCAACGCTTAACCAATGTAACTTAGCGCTCTGTGAAGCGTGAATCTTTCGAAAACTATCTCTTATGGGAGTCCGGTGACTTGTTGGCCCTGAACAAACCCCCTTTGGTAGCCACCTTGGACGAGAGGCAAGGAAACACCCCAAGCATGCTTCGATGGGCCAAGGCTTTTGACCCACGATTGAGTCCATGCCATCGCCTTGACAAAGAAACCTCGGGAATCATGCTCTGGGCAAGAAGCGAGGCGGCATACAAAGCGGCTGCTTATGCCTTTGAGCATAGGCTGGTTTCCAAAGTTTACCATGCCATCGTATGGGGAATTCACCGATTTGAAGATCAGTCAATTGATATGCCTATTGGGCAAGGTCGAGATGGTCTTATGCGGGTGGATTTCAAGGAGGGCAAGACCGCGCTGACCTATGTACGAAGCTTGGAATTTTTCAGGCATTTTACCTTGTTGGAATGCAGGCCGGTCACTGGTCGAACCCATCAGATCCGGGTTCACCTGGCCTCGCAAAATTGTCGTATTGTGGCCGACCAAGCCTATGGAGGCGAAATGCCTTTCCTATCCTTACTCAAAGGCCGTAAATACCGCATGTCCAAGGATAAGGAAGAAGAGGCTCCGATGATTCATCGATTGTCCCTGCATGCTCGTTCCTTGGCCATTAATCACCCCGAATTACCCATGCCTTTGGTTGTGGCTCCCTATCCCAGGGATTTCGAAGTATTGTTACGAATATTGCGTAAGTACGATACCTAAACGATACCCACAATTAATTCGTCTTTGCAGGCTTGTTGTCTTTTGCTCTTGGAGTATCGTTTTTCTCGCTTTGACGGGATTGGCGCACCAACCGAAGCTTGGCTTCCAGTTGAATGACTTGCGATTTGATGACTTCAATTTTCTTTTCAACTTCCTGTCTCATCAGGTCAGCGTTTTTGGAGCGCGAAAAGAATCCCAAGTTGTTTTCTAGAAGGTCCA